>JAEZFH010000051.1 GCA_023437885.1 Bacillota bacterium
GGAGAAAATGGCAAAAGCTACAATCCGTATGATGTGCTTCACCTTTGTTTGGCGCTTCTTTGTAGCAAGTCTGTAAACAAGAAATCCGATTTGTACGCTAAGGGCAATAAGTAATGTAATGATTCCGAGCATATGTGATACTCCCTTTCTTTATGTTGTTATCAGCAGTATATGTCGGACTCTTTTGCTGTTCAATGAATTGGCAGGTAAGTTGCGTTTATCCGATGTGAGTTGCGCCAAAGTCCGGGCTATAATGTGAGCTAAGCTCGTTATTCCCACTTATTGCCTGAAAAGGCGGCGGCACATATAACTATACGGGGTCGGTTCATTATCTTACACCAGTTTGAAGGTTTACATAAGCTTTGAGATACTCCTAAATTGCACTTACTAATTTCATTTAATCTCATACA
This sequence comes from Bacillota bacterium, assembly GCA_023437885.1. Taxonomy (GTDB): domain Bacteria; phylum Bacillota; class Clostridia; order Lachnospirales; family Lachnospiraceae; genus Mobilitalea. Next base: position 411 of record JAEZFH010000051.1, read on the forward strand.
CTATATAGTCGCGCAAAAATATTCTAAGCTCGGCTGACTGCTCCTTCAAAGAAACCATCTGATCGTTGATATGCGTCAGATGTGTATTTTGGGCTTCAATGGAAGCACAGATTTCCTCGGCGGTAGCAGAGTGATCTAATGATATATCTGCGATACTCTTTATTGAATTCATAATTTGCGAGAAGTGGTCCATAACCTCACTCATTAATTCATTTTCCTCTGAAATCTCCTGGTTAAGGGATAGAAAGCCTGACTGCATTTTTTGGAAGCTATGAAGCAGATGATCCATAATCAGGCTTCCTGTTTCAATTGAGACCTTTTCTTTGATGACCTGGGTTAATGTTTGGTCCGTGGACACATTAATACCGTTAACAATTTCAACGATATTGGAGGTGGTTGTATGTGTCTGGACAGCTAATTTCATTACCTCCTCCGCAACAACAGCAAAGCCCTTCCCCTGTTCCCCGGCTCTCGCGGCTTCAATGGAAGCATTTAGTGCCAAAAGATTAGTTCTTTTGGCAATGGATGTTATGTCATTTAGAAGATTATTTATATCGGTAATATTTTCTTGAAGCTTTAAGACTGTGGTATAGGTATTGTCGGTGCCATAATGAATATTCTTCATTTCCATGTGCATTCTGTTTACCTGCTCCAGATTATCCCTTACCTCAGAGTTCAGCTCCTCGGAGGTATGTACCGCCTCCTGAGACAGGGCTTTTGTTTTTTCTATTTTATGAATAGAATTTGCAGCCAATGTGCTGACATCAGAAGTGAATTGAGACTGCTTCGTAATGCCTTCTGCCATCTGGGTGGCGGCTGTCATGATTGAATCGCTGGAGAGGCCTACTTCATTTACACTTTCACTGGTTAAGAGGATACTGTCATCTAATATATCGATTGTTTTGCAGGAGGAGGTCACTACGTTGTTTAGTTCATGCAATAGTTCTTCCGCTTCCTGTTTCGCCTTCGTAGCATCATAGATATATTGATATCCTCTTTTTGTCAGCTGGTATAGAATGAACGATGCTAAATTCATACGGAGCAGATGGCTGATTCCCTCACTCGCCGGTAGGTCAGCGGAGATCAGACCGTTCTGTAATATAAGAATCGATATCAGTATCATTAAATTGATGATGATAGTATGGATTATAATAAGCTTTTTCTGATAATACAGTCCTCCCATAATAAGACACGCAATCATTACCGAGAAATATGTAGTCGCCTGCTTATCCAGCAATATAAGCACAGTATTTAATAGAGCAGGAGATAAGGGAAGCAGCAAACTTTTGATGAATTGCGGTATTCCCTTGATCCAAAATAGCAGAGATGATAGAATAAAAGATATAATAAGTGCGATACATGTCATGTAGGAGCGTTCCAATATATTCATTACGGTCAATACAAGTACAATTACTCCGGTGAGACAGTAATTAATAAGATTTGGCTTAGAATAATCCAGTTTAACTACAATTTTTTTTTGATTAGACATAGGTTACCTCCAAGATAATCAATATAATAAAATTATATATGAAGGTTTGTCATCTGTCGACTGGCTAATCAAAAATATAACAAAATGTATACAATCCATGCAAGAAGTTAAATAGTATCCAGTGTTTTGGAAGTATCCGAATATAAATCAGATGTTATTAGCAGGGAATAATATCAGGCACCATAGTCCTATGGTTGATTTTCGCACTCTTTTAGAACGTCTTCTCGCTGTCATGGGTAAACTGCCAGCTGATGCCGAACTTATCTGTTATAGAGCCGTACCAGTCGCTCCAAAATGTCTCTTGAAGCTCCATACCAACTTGTCCGCCGTCGTCCTTCAGGCGGTTAAAAATGCTGGTTATTTCGTCCCTATCCTTTGTGCTATAAGCCAGGCTAAAATTGTCACCTTGAGTAACGGGCATTCCCGGTGGGGAATCGGAGAACATGATATCGTGTCTGTGAATGCTTAAGCAGGTGTGCATAACCTGGTTTTTTTCTTCCTCCGACATCTGAAAGTCGGATTCATTATGGAATTGTCCGAAGGTCATGATATTTGGTTTTTGGCAACTTAATACTTCTGCATAATATTCTACAGCTTGACGACAGTTGCCGTTGAATCTGATGTATGTGTTCAATGACATTGTAAACACTCCTTTGCTTTTTGATAGGACAAGCATATCACACAAATGTTGACAACAGTTTGTCATCATTTTATAATAAGATTAAAATTCTTTATTAAGGACTGATGTAATTTGAAAATGAACAGGCTTATCTCCATCATTATGCTGCTCTTAGAGCATAAAACGATAAGTGCAGCCGAGCTTTCCCGAACGTTCGAGGTGTCCAAGCGCACGATTTACCGCGACATCGAAATCATAAATGAGGCGGGAATACCCATTATCACCTTTCCCGGTATTAACGGCGGTATTGGTATTATGGAGGAGTTTAAGGTAGATAAGCGCTTGTTCTCTGAGACAGACTTGACAACGCTTTTAATCGGGCTTTCCGGTGTACATTCTGCGCTTGATAACAAAGAAACTAAGCAAGTTATGAGTAAGTTAAAAGCAATAATCCCCAAAGAAAAGCAGAATGATATCGAGGAGCTCACAAGCCGAATCGCCATTGATCTTAGCCCTTGGCAAAAGGACATTATCCGGGAGAGCTATTTGCAAATTATCAATTCTGCCATTGTCGAGCGGAAAATTCTCAGCTTTGATTATTTTGATGTCAAGGGTGATGTTTCTTCTCGGGAAGTCGAGCCGTACCGGCTGCTGCACAAGGGTAACAGCTGGTATCTGCAAGGCTTCTGCCTCTTACGTCAGGAAATGCGAACTTTTCGGTTTTCTCGTATACGCAAGCTGATGACTTTAGATCGATCCTTTACCCTGAGGGTGATTGATTTCTCCGCATTAAGCAAAGAAATTGATTACGATATACCGCAAGTTATGGTTAAAATCAGGTTTGATGACACACTGAAAGGTCAGATGATAAGTCATTACAGTGATATTGACATTGTGCATGAAGATGGTAAAAACATTGCGACAATACCTGTATTAGACGGCGATATTGGTATTCGGTTCTTGCTCTCACTTGGGGAGTCTTGCGAGTGCATTGAGCCACAAGACGTAAGGGAAAAGCTTATCCAAAAGGCTGAGGCGGTGCTTGGGGTTTATACGCAGAAGCTCAAGTCTTAACTGCAAAATACTTTGTTTTCTTCCCCATAAGTGTCTTGAATTCACGGAAGACTTATAAAAATAGCAGTATTGCAAGGAGGACGTATATGGTTAAATACAAACTTAGGATTATTGATATTATAGAGGAAGCATTTGGAGTTAAGACATATTTACTTGAAAAACCGATTGACTTAACGTGGGTTGAGGGTGCTCATATGCATGTTGGATTACCGGTTTTTGACGAAGGGGAACTGCCAAATAAGGAGCTGGTTCGTCATATGTCTATTATGACTCTGCCAGAAGAGAATAAAATAGGATTTACAACAAAAGTTTTATCTCCATTCTCCGAATTCAAGGAGAAATTATCTAAGTTACAGATAGGAGATGAAGTAACCCTTTTTAAAATAGGGTCAAGAATGTTTTTGAGACGGGAAGACAGACCAATTATTTTAGTATCAATGGGTGTAGGAATTACAACGATGAGACCATTGATATATAAATTTATTAAAGACCAAACAGGTATCTCCAAATTAATTAATATTAATGTTAATTCATCCAAGAAATTTACTTTTAAAGAAGAACTGGACAATTTGCAAAATTCCTTCTATCAGAATGATTGGATGGCTTCACGAGATAGTTTTTATGAAGAACTGGACAAAGCTTCAAGACAACCGGATGGGATATACTACATAGTTGGGAGCGATGCATTTATTAAAGAGGTTATAAGATATCTAAAAAGTAAAAGGATTGAGGAAAGCAGTATACTTATTGATAAAAAAGCAGAACAGTTAGCCAATTATTTTAATTGAGAAAAACATATCACTAATTTTTTTATTGAACATTTTTATATTTTAGATGGACTAGTTTATATATAAGATAAGACATGAGAACTTTGATAGAACCGAGATATAAATGATACTTCCGCCATCCCAAGACATAGTAAAACTAAAAAAGGGGGTAAGTCTACCGAAATTATTTTTTCTGTAATGGCTTACCCCTTTTTTATTAAGATTTTATAGCCCAGCGTAATTTTGCACTTCGAGCACGGCTATTGGAATTACATTCGGCTGCGGACGGCCGAATAGCCTCAGGCGCTATTTCCCGATAGATACCTTCCCGATAGAAGTGTTGGAAAGATTTTTTAACGAGACGATCTTCGCCGGAATGAAAAGTAAGGATAGCAACACGCCCGCCCTCAGCCAAGGCAGCAGGAAGTTTTTCCAGAAATTCATGTAACACTTCAAATTCATTATTGACATCAATTCGCAACGCTTGAAAGCATCTTTGACAGGATTTTTTGATTTCATCGTTTCTATCTTTTTCCGGAATGAATTTCAGCGCATCTTTGATAATTTGCTGGAGCTGACTTGTTGTTATTATGTCTTCACCTTTTCTTATTGCGGAAATAATGGCACGAGCGATTTCTGCGGAATGAGGCTCGTCCGCATTTTCTAGCAGCATACCGTTTAACTCATCTTGTGAAATAGTTTTAAGGCGATCCGCTGCAGAGATACCTTTTGAAGGATTTAGCCGTAAGTCTAATGGTCCCTCTGTCTTATAGGAAAAGCCTCTCTCAGGATTGTCTATTTGCATGGAAGAGACACCCAAATCTGCCAATATAAAATTCAATGGCCCGGATTCAGGAGTAATTTGATCTATGTTGGAAAAGTTTATTTGCTTGACCGTTAAAATTTCCGAGCCATAACCTAAACGCTCTAAACGTTCCCTGGTTCGCGGTAATTCGATAGAATCTACATCAGTAGCATACAAGTGCCCCTTGGAATCTAAACATTTAAGCATCTCTAAAGTATGCCCACCATAACCTAAGGTAGCATCTAATCCGGTTTGTCC
>JAEZFH010000083.1 GCA_023437885.1 Bacillota bacterium
GCTTTAATCAGCAGACTGACTCTGAGATCTATGAAGCAGGCAAAGTATACGGTAACCAATACGGGGCATTTTGGCTTGTCCGCAAAATATTACTGCCATTTTACCTCACCTATCCGGCGGTATCCGGATCTTCAGATTCACCGCATCATCAAGGAGAATATAAGCGGCAGGCTGGGGGAGAAGCGCAGAACTCATTATGAGAAGATACTATATGAGGTAGCGGAGCATTCCAGTAAAACGGAGCGCCGTGCTGACGAGGCAGAGCGTGAGGTTGAGAAGCTGAAGAAGGTGGAGTATATGAAGGAGCATATCGGCGAAACCTTTGAAGGTGTTATCTCGGGAGTGACTTCCTGGGGAATGTACGTGGAGCTGCCCAACACCATTGAGGGCATGATCCGTGTCAGCGAGATGAATGATGACTATTATATCTACGATGAAGAACGCTACCAGATGGTCGGAGAGCATACAAAAAAAGTATATAAATTAGGGCAAAAGGTTACGGTGGAAGTGGTAAATGCCGATAAGATTCTACGAACCATTGATTTTGCTCTTGTGGAGGCAGAGCCTCCTATGGAAAGGAGCCTTGAAGAATAAGTGGGGGAAAATATTAAGTTGATCGCCAACAATAAGAAGGCGTATTTTGATTATTTTATAGAGGATAAGTTTGAAGCTGGAATCGCATTGCACGGAACCGAAGTAAAATCACTGCGTATGGGAAAATGCAGTCTGAAGGAATCCTTTCTTCGGGTTGAGAAGGGGGAGATGTACATCTATAATATGCACATCAGCCCCTATGAGAAGGGGAATATCTTTAACAAGGATCCCTTAAGAGTGCGTAAGCTTCTCATGCATAAATATGAAATTAATAAAATTGCGGGCCAAATCGTGCAGAAGGGATATACCCTGGTACCGCTGCAGATTTATTTCAAGGGAAGCCTGGTTAAGGTGGAAGTTGGCCTTGCACGCGGTAAGAAGCTTTACGATAAGCGTGAGGATATCGCAAAGAAGGATCAGCGCAGGGAAGCTGAGAAGGAATTTAAGGTGAAGAACCTTTATTAGTGGATTATGGCAGGATGATATGTAAAAGTTTGGGAAATGGATGAAGTAAGAAGCTATTTCGAAGTATCCGATAATAATATGTATTTGGCAAGGATGGAAGCTTCTGAAAAGCTGAATTCAGGAAAAGTGAGATTCAGAAAAAAGTTCTGAAAAAAAGATTCAGAAAAAAGATTCAGAAAAAAGATTCAGAAAAAGATTCAGAAAAAAAGATTCAGAGAAAAGATTCTGAAAAGCAAGATTCTGAAAAAGCGAAGAATTATGAAATGTTGAGTACGAAGGAGGCGGCAGCCTATCATGAGAAAGAGTAAGCTTGTAGCATTTATTGCATTCATACTAATTGCCACACGTATCGTACCGTGGGAGATTCAGGTAGCAGCCGCTGCACAGAAAAACGGAGCATTAGTTACCTTGACGCAAGCCGGACAGGTATTGGATACCATCTCCTATAACGGTATCACAGTGGAGGCTGTCTATACCAATGGTCCCCATTCGGGATCTGATGTGACTTATAGCTGTGCTGCATTTGTGAAGAAGTTCTATTCGGCAGTCTATGGAGTTTCCGTATATAATTTGAACTCAACCGTTAGCATTCCCCTGGTATATGATAACAAAGGAAGCTTTTCTATGACGGATCAGCCCAAGGTAGGAGATATTGTCCGGGATAATAACAGAACACATTGGGCCATCGTAAAATCAATCACCGGAGATACCATTACCTTGATACAGCAGAATTACCGCAGCGGTACGATGGCTTGGACGGGCTGCACGGTTGATCGAAAGGATGCGGGATATTCGTATTTCACTTACAGCAACCGGATAGAGGATGGAGCAGCGGAAGAAGTAAAAACTGATATGCCTGCGGCTGTTCCCGCATTACTTGCAGATGGAATCTATGAATTGTTCCAGGCCTCGACTATGAATATCTTAAATGCTCCGGCAGAGGCGATAAGTGGAGAAGTGCTGCTGGCAGAGTATGACGGCAGTGACCGTCAAAAGTTAAGTATCGTGAATATGGGTAAGGACGAGTATTCGATGCAATTTCTCTCAAATCAAAGGTTTTTGAGTGTCGCGGAGGATGGGCTGCCTGTGCTGTCGGATCTGTTATCACAGCGATTTATTTTTGTAGATAGGGGGAATGGATTGTACACCATATCTCCCGCCAATAACAGGAACTATGTCCTCACATCATCTCTCACCCTCTCAGGCGAGGGTCAAAATGAATTAGTGATCCGGGAATATACCGGGGCGGTGGAGGAGTTATGGTTTTTGAATCTAAGCTCTCCCCAGGCGTTGATGCTTATTCCAAAAGAAGCAGAAAGCAAAAAGACATTGTTTACGGGATATCAGGACGGTATAGTCCGGATTAATCAATTGAAGGACAGTGCTGTCGTATCTTATAGTTCCAATGCTCCTGAGATAGCATCGGTAGACAAGGACGGAACTGTTCGCCCGCTTCAAAAGGGGGAAGCCGTCATCTTTATCCAGGTGCTGCAGGATAACACGGCATATCAGCTTTCAGTTATAGTTACCGTAAAAGATGCGTATCTTAAATTAACTGCATCGGAAACGGAGCTTGCCGCTGGCAACAGCATTAGTATCAAAGCAAAAAAGTATGGAACAAAGAATGCGATAACCTGGCAGGTATCAGATAAGTCTATCGCAACGATTCATAGCAAAACAGGCGAATTAAGTGCAAAGAGGCCCGGAACGGTTACGATCACTGCTAAAACGGAAAGCGGATTGACAGCGAAGATCAAGATAAGGGTGATATAAGAGGCATAGGATAGTTTAGCAGCTGATAATATTTGGTAATTGATCCATTAAAATATTATGAAATATTACCAGCCTTACTTGACACCGTAATGTATTTGTATTACGATATATATGCGTTTAAAAACCGGAGAATTGCAATCTTATCTAACGGGGTTGTACTGGTTTCGACGGGGGTTTTGAAATTGTGGAAGCCATTCGCAGACTAGGACTGCGTCACCAACTTAGAACTAAAATTAAACGCAAACAATAATTACGAATTAGCTGCTGCGTAAGCAGCTTGTCGACCCTAGGCAACTCGCGGCTTAGGTGTTCGGCATCAAATTAGCGGGGCCCTCTATCTCCAAAGCTTTGAGGAGGTAGAAGAAACATGAAGCTACCGAAACCATGAGCCTGTCTGTCGGCGCTTGGCGGAGGGAACAGCGGACTTCGGGTTCGCATAAAAGATAGACTGTAATGGGAGAAACTGCAATGAATGGGCTTTCGGACAGGGGTTCAACTCCCCTCAGCTCCACTCAGAAATATAACATTTAAAAGTGCTTAAATGCCTTGATATTAAGGGTTTGGGCGCTTTTTTATTATTCGGCTTATTCGTTTAGGACTGTTACTTTTACCCGATTTGAAGTGTTTTAGGGTAAGTTTTTGGGTGTAAGTTTGGATGAAAAATTAAGCTACATTACCAACTTAAACATTAACATAAGGACGTCACTATAACAGGTGGTGTCATTATTTTTGTGCTTAAAACATAGTAAATATTTCATGGAAAATGATTACAATATATGATATAATATGACTATAAATTGCAAGAAAGAGGTTCTTATGATAAGAGTAGATAAAATGAGGGCTTGGAAGAAATAGGGCGACAATATATTCCTATAATTCGACAATTATGAGAAGGAGATTACAAAATGAAGAATAATAAAGCAGAAACAATTAATTTTCTTGGCTGGATTGATATTATCGGTGGCATAATCGGTAGTTTTATACTGGGATCTTTATATCCCCAAATTTCAGTTAGTTCATATTCGTCATACGTGGATAAAGAATATAATTGGATTTTGGTGATTGTTGGAATAACTATTAGTATAGTTAGTGGTATAATATTAATTGGATTTGCTGAAATTATTAACTTACTTCAGCAGAAAGCTGACCAGTCGGAAAATATAACGAAAATTTTATCAGACATAAATAGTAAATTGGAAGTTGATAAAAAGATTAATATTAATAATTATGATGAGTTACCTCAATTATAGGGAGATAAGCTATGGGAGAAAGTAGATATAGAATTATTAAGACAAAAGTACATAAAGAATGGTTGTCAGATTGCCCGATTAAAGTTGAAAAAAGTCAATTGCTTTTTGATACCAAGGAAAATGCAATAGTTTTACAAATAAAAATGTTTAATTTGAGTGATAATCAAATAAAATCTGTATTTCTAAATATTAGTACCTATGATGAATCAATGAACTTTATTCAAAAGAAATCGGATGTTGCTTTTTTAGCATTAAATGCAATAGGTCAATCAGTATTTGGAGACCGTACCCCAATTGTTTTGGACTCACTTCAAGTTTATACTGTGGATATTATCATAAAAAAAGTTGTTTTTAATAATGACAATGTCTGGAACAATTTTGAAGAAAAAATTGGTGTTGAGTTACCTGAACAAAGACGAATTAACACTTTTGATGAGTTGTATAATCAAGTGATAAGAGAGATTAATGGAAGATGTATCAGATCTGACTATTGGTTCGAAAACAAAGATACATATTGGAGATGTACCTGTGGTCAAACAAATAGCAATGAAAAAAATAAATGTGGATATTGTAAGGCTGATAAAGAATGGCTTGAAAAGCACTTTGATAGACAATATTTGTCTGAAAAAAATGAGAAATATAAAGAAGTTGAATTCATGTGTAAAAAGAAGGCGGATGAAGAAACGAAGATAAAGGAGCAATTAATAAGGCAGGAGCTGGAAGAAGAAATCAAGAAAAAGAAAAAAACTAAATTGATAAAGCAAATAGTATTAACAACTAGTATAATCTTTGCAATTGTAATTTGGTTGTTTGTATACAATAGTATGCAGTTTGATAAAGCCCTACAATTATATAACGAAGGGGATTATAAACGTGCTGCAAATATAGCAAATAGCATAATCTGGATAGATAAGGGCGATTCAAATGATACATTGGATCAACTTAAGTTTTCTGATAAAGTTGGATCTCGATATCAGGAGTATAAGAAAAACTTCTCAGATAAAGATTATTATAATGCATTAGTAGATTTGGTATTAGGATTACAGAATTGTAATCTGATGGAGAACGATGCAAAAACAAAAGGTGAAATAAAGGCTCTTAATGTGTTTAAAGATGGTTACTATAGTGAACTAAGTAGAGCGTTTCAAGTACATAAATTGTATGCCGATGAGCTAATTCAATTAGAGTCAGAAGAGTTAGATAATAGGATTAATGAAATTATCAACAAAATGAATTAATGTTGAAATGGCTTTTAAATATTATATCACGATATGGGTGCTAGTTCTCGAAATACTACTAATCACGCTTAAGAAAGATCTTTCTTAAGTAATGCTATTTGTTTTTTAAGATCTTCGATATCGTCATGAACTTGATTATTTTGTGAATTACAGCTTTCTAGAGCTTGTGCCTGAGCAGAAGCGGTTAAAATAGTCTGGCCAACACTTAATAAGAAGTTTCCAAGTGCACTTTGCTGATCGATGCTTAAGTCATCTAGTAATAATAAGCCAAATATAGTTGATAATGCTGCAAATTGCTTTGGAGGTAACGAAAGCAAGCATGAACTAACACAAGATATCTTATTCGGATTTTTTTCGTCATTCAAATTATCACTCATAATGTTTAATCCTTCATTTCATAAAGCTAAATTATGCTTATATATACTAATATATTCATTTAAATAGTAGATGTAACCTGTTTTATCTATAATTAAAATTCGGCTGATAGCAGCGGGAAGATGTTCTCAACTTCAGTCTATGCAAAAACGAGTCTCGACTTTTTGTCTTGACTCGTTTTTTATTCGGGCTCTATGGACTTTCTATGACAGGTCTGTTGAATTTAGGGATATTATTCGTTGTCGGCGATCGAGCCGGGTAGGGGAATATTCCCCAGAGAAATCAAAGGAATACCCCTGTAATGAGTGCGCTCCTCACCTTCGGTCAATACACAGGCGATCACGGAGATTTCAAAACCAATTTCTTTTGCCATGACCAGGGCGGCATCCACGGTGCCGCCGGTAGAGACCACATCGTCAATGAAACAGAGCTTCTTTCCCTGGAACTGCTCGTATTTTTCCCTGCCGATCCACAGTTCCTGTTTACCCTGAGTAGTGATAGAATTGACTAACACATGCTTCGGATCCTTCATAAAGGACTTGCGGGCTTTGCGCAGCTCAAGGTAGGAATCCATATCCCGGGCCAGCTCCTGGCAAAGGCCGGAGGATTTGGTTTGTACGGTGACAAAACCGTCATAGCTGCATCCGGCCAGCTTTTCGGTAAGAGCCTTTGCTGCGTGTCTGTTCCACTGGGACTCGCCGGTCATGTCAAAGGAATAAATATAGAAATCATTGCCGAGATCCATCAGAGGCAGCTCAATTTCGAGATCTGCACCAAGATGTACTTTCCATAACGGGGGCCATTTTGTATTATGCATATTATCCCTCCTATACTAAACCGATAAATGAACCGAAGTAACGTACAGCCAACCCTGCCACCATGCCCAGGAAGGGATTTTTGGACCAGGCGGTTACACCAAGGGCAATGTAGCCGCTCATGGGATGGTCGGAACCAGCCACCGCAGAGAGATTTGGGGCAAAGGTGAGGGCAAAGCCGATCACCACTAAAAAGCCCGCAATGCTTTGGCTGGGCAGGTACTTGCCCAATCGGCCGATTACACCCACCAAAATCAACACACCGGTGGCCAGCATAAAGACAATGCCGCAGGCAACGGGCCAGGGAGCACCGGCGGTGCCGGAAATAATGGCCTCAATGGGCGGGCCTCCAAACAGAGCGCTGGGAATATCGGCAAAGGAGTTAATCATGGAAAGGTGATCAAAATTTTGTGTGGTACCGGCAATGCTGGAGGTAATGGCACCAAAGGAGATGTTTGCGCCGATGTTGAGCATCACCAGGCTAAGAGCTCCAAGGATAACAGTTATGTTAACCGTGGGCTTGATGATTTTAAAGTCGCTCCAGTACTCCTTTTTCCAAAAACGCCATTCACTGCTCATTTGCAACTGGTTCCGGCCTTCTTCAAGCACGGAAGAAAGGTCTACTCTGCGTTTCTGCAAAAGCAGGAAGTCCGCAGTCGATACGACAACGGAGATAAAGATTGTCCAGACGACCTTGTTCGGGCTGTTAGAAAAAATAGCGTAAGCGGCAATGGCAGTAACAACCGAAATCAGCGTTGTGCGCTTCTCCTGAGAGAGCATATCCCAGGACACGCTGGCCAAAATTAGGCCCACTCCGCTCATCATGCCGGAAATAATAGCTACGCCTGCAAAATCAGAGATTTTGGTAACTCCGCCAAAGGCAGAAAGAGCCATCATTAGCAGGGCAGCAAGAAGGATGGAGCTGACATTGTTTCGTATATTCTTCTTAATGCTGGCTACGGTAATGGTCTCTGCCTGCGCAGAAATCGGGGTTACCGAGCCGGTAAATAAGTTGCCCAGGGCTCCTACCAAATAGGCAAAACCGGCGGGCTTTAAAGCAAAGCCGCGGGCCTCAGCGTAAAGTAGTTGAGGTACACCGTTTATAATGACGGCCACTACCGCCAGAATAAACGGACCAAGATTACTAAAAAAATCCACACATTTTCCTCCTCATATGTAATGATGTAGATAATATAACATTATTCGGCCCGATCTGACAAAGAATATATACTAATAGATTACATTAGAAATATTCATATAATGTTATGGCAGGAAGCCTGATTTTTTAACCTGACGTTCCGGCGTTAACAATATTTAAATGCATAATTCCCATATTCGAGAGTAAACAAAGGTAGAATGATTAGCTTGGATTGTTGAATAATGTAAGGAATTGTATTACAAATTTACGGTTATATGTGATAGAATATAGGTATTGTAAACAATGCTTGAACTTAGCTGAGTTTATGATACCTGTTTTTACAAGAGATTTGCATTACTGCATTACGATTTAATAATAATATCAATGAGAAAAAGACGATTACATATACAATATCTGTAATAAATACGATATCTATAATAAATACGATATCTATAATATATACGATATTGGTTTGTTTTAATATCAAGCTAGGATAAAAAATGAGGTAACATAAGATGGGTGAGTACTCGGAATTGATAAAGCGCTTTGATAAAATTCGTGACTATATGCGTGATTTCTACGTATATGGTTTTATGTCACGGGATGATTTCAAACAAAAAAAGAGTTTGCGTTCCTACGATAATGAAAAACGAAGGATAGAGAGTTATCTATCGGATTGTATGTCGTTTCGTGTGGATGAAAATGGTAAAGCGGTATTTTTCTCGGTGGATAGCTCCGAAATTTCAACAAATCCACTATATCGTGCCTTTAAGGCGAAATCATTTACGAAAAATGATATCACACTAAATTTCATAATTCTTGATATTTTATATGACGGAGCTGCTGCAGCTGCATCAGAGATAGCGGATAGAATTACGTCAGAATATCTATGTTTTTTTGATATTCCTGTTATGGTAGACGTATCGACCGTTCGCAATAAGCTTTCTGAATATGAAGCGTATGGGATACTTACTGCTAAGAAGCAAGGGAAAAGACTTCTGTACTTGTTAAACAAAACAGAAATTAATCTGGGCAGTATTTCTGAAGCCTTAATGTTTTTTTCGGAAGTCAGCCCGCTTGGAGTGGTAGGAAGTTATCTTCTGGATAAATGTATGTATGATATAATGCCGCCGGACAATCGATCAAGCCTGTATATGTGTGCATCGACCGAAGAGAGTGAGCATCCTGCTGCAAAGCAGCATACCATAAGCACTTCTGCCTGTGATAACCTGTTAATATCTTATAAACATCACTATATTATGCACGCTCTGGAAAGTGAAATCGTATATGAATTGCTAAAGGCCATTCATAATAAACAGAAGGTTGAAATAATAAATCACAGTACCCGGTCGGAAGCTCCGATATCGCTTGAGATCATTCCACTTCGGTTTATGGTTAGTGTACAGGGAGGAAGGCGATATATGGCTGCGTTTAGTGATCGATCAAAAGCAATCCTGAGCTTCCGCCTGGACTATATAAAATCAGTGAAGCCAAAGGGAGTCTGTGATGATTTTGATACACATGATAAACGGCTTAATGAAATTTTATCCAATACCTGGGGAGCATCTTTTGGTAAAGGAAGAAACCTGGAGCATTTAACGATGCTTCTGGATATTCCGCACAATGAGCGTTTTATCATCAATCGTATTAAGAGAGAAGGAAGAAACGGAGTGTTGTCAAAGGTGGATGAAAATAAATATAAATATGAAATTTCTGTATATGATGCGACAGAAATGATTCCCTGGCTCAGGACTTTTATCGGAAGGATATTGTCCCTGGAATGTGATAATAAAGCCGTCGTCCGCACCTTCTATAACGATTTGAAGGCACTCTATTCTATCTATGGAGGTGATACGGGTGCTGTTTAACGAAATCTATAGTGCTTATTATAATGCTTTAGCCGTGCTTATTAACAGAGCGATTGACGGTGAGCTAAATTCCAGAAATGCCAGCGAATTTATTAAAACGGAAGCATTCCGTGACAGCTTTGTCTATATTCTGGATGCGATACAAAAAGAACAGTGGCAGGTTATAACCAGAGAGTATAAAACACCGATAAAAAATTATACCCAAATGCCTCTCACAACGCTGCAAAAACAATTTCTTAAGTCAATCAGCATGGATAAGAGGTTTGCACTTTTTACAGATTATAGAATCGAGGGGCTTGATGATGTAGAACCTCTTTATAATGAAAAGGATTTTTATTATTTTGATCTGATTAATGACGGAGATCCGTATGAAAGTCCGGAGTATATTACCGTTTTCAAAACCGTTTTAAGAGCTTTAAAAGAGAATCGGCAGCTTCACATTTCTTTTGTTGACGGCAAAGGCAGCAAACAAAGAAAAATATGTACTCCACGCAGGCTGGAATATTCTGAAAAGGACGATAAATTTAGATTGCTTTGCTTAGGTGTTCATAGTCTGTCAACAATAAATCTGGCGAGAATCATAAGCTGTGACCTGCAGGATGGATATGACCGGAAGACTGTAAAACCTTTGATACGGAATAAGAATAATATCGTTCTGGAAATTACGGATGAACGCAATGCTCTGGAAAGATGTATGCTTCATTTTTCGAATTATGAAAAAGTCACTGTACAGCTTGACGAGAGGCGTTATGAAATGAAGCTGACCTACTATAAGGATGATGAAACAGAGGTTTTGATCCGGGTTTTATCTTTTGGTCCTTTGGTAAAAGTAAAATCCCCCGATCGCTTTATTACTTTGGTAAAAGAGCGGTTGATACGTCAAAAAAGGATTAATGAAAAAAGCTGTACCTAAGTAATATGGGTATGGCTTTTTTCTTAAACAACGAATGGTTTTGCTAAAAGAGCTATTCGTTGTTTAAAACATAAGAATGGTCTAAAACCATTCGTTGTTTTCGCAGCTTTTTTTCCATGATTAATCAGTTATTTCCCTGTATGATATAAATGCAAGGTTGCTTTTGTATGGAATTCCAATTCCTGCGGTGCACTAGGCGTTGCCGAAGTGTATGCCAAGAACCGTTGCATGGGGTTCAACTCCCCAAACGAGCTAAGACTCGTCCACGGTATGGATAAACGCAGGTTCGAATCCTGCTCTAAGCCCATCGCTTAGCATTGGTAGAGTTATGACTTTGTAAAATGTCGCTTGTCAGGAACGGCCCAACAGCCGGACAATTCAATGAGAATAGCAGACGCTTCTGGACAAGAGCAATATGCGCTCTTGATTCCGGTACAGCTTTTGCCCTGCCGGAAGGTGGATACCGACTTATCAATATCAAATCCAGAGCATGGCTCCCGATTTCATACTCGATAGGCTAAAACCCTCTGCCGCAAAAGCTGTAGGAAGCGTTTGCTTAAACTCACTATTGGTAGATTGG
>JAEZFH010000093.1 GCA_023437885.1 Bacillota bacterium
CGTCTTTATGGAGGATACCGCTTCAATGCCGCTGGAGGTGATCGGACCGAAGTTTGAACATCATGAAATGTTTCCGGAGAGAGTCAATACGGAGTTTATTCAGGTAATCGATCGCAGTCATATCAGAATGCGCGTGTGGGAACGCGGCTCAGGAGAGACCCTGGCTTGCGGAACCGGGGCCTGTGCAAGTGTGGTGGCCTGCATTCTGAACGGTTTGACGGATCTTGAGGTTACGGTGCATTTATTGGGTGGAGAGCTTAAGATACGGTATGATGAGAAGCTGAATACCGTATTTATGACAGGACCTGCAGCCAAGGTGTTTGACGGGGAAATTGATCTGTAGGGTAAGGAAGAAACAAATACGTTTTTTGGATGGATACTTTTTGGAGTCTGCTTTATTAGTGGTATGATTATGATGATTTCAGCTCAGTTAAAGTATAATGACGGGGTGTTTTAATATCCATATTATACATTGAGTAAATATAACCGGATTGCAGCAATCAGACAAGTGTATCATGCATATGAAAAGTTTGGAATGTACTGGAAGAAATTTTGACAGAAATAATTAAAAGCAATTTAGACTTGTATAATCTTACATTATAGGTTATAAGTATAATAAAAGTTTACTGAGATATCATTTGCCGGATAAGGAAAGATGATATTCATACGGAAAGGTTGGTTGTGATATGTTCAAGATTAATGAGAATTATCTGAAGTTACCGGGAAGCTACCTGTTTTCAACCATAGGCAGAAAGGTAAAGGAATATAGTGAGGCACATCCGGACAGTAAAATCATCCGTCTGGGAATTGGTGATGTTACGCTTCCTCTGGCTCCGGCAGTGATCAGCGCGCTTCATACCGCGGTAGACCATATGGGCAGCAAGGAGACCTTCAAGGGATATGCACCGGATCTGGGTTATGAATTTCTTCGTAAAACGATTGCGGAACATGATTATCTGAGCCGTGGCGTTACGGTTGCTATAGATGAGATATTTATCAGTGACGGCGCCAAGAGTGATTCCGGCAATATCCAGGAGATTTTTGGAGAAGATAATAAAATAGCCGTATGTGATCCCGTATATCCGGTATATGTTGATTCCAATGTTATGGCAGGAAGGGCGGGAGAATATCTTGCTGACAGCAGCAAATGGTCCAATGTAATCTATATGCCCTGCACGAAGGAGAATAATTTTGCTCCGGAGCTGCCGAAGGAAACACCGGACATTATTTATTTGTGCTTTCCGAACAATCCTACCGGTTCAACCATCACAAAGGATGGGCTGCAGCAGTGGGTGAATTATGCCAATCGTGTTGGGGCCGTGATTATCTATGATGCTGCCTATGAAGCATATATTTCCGAGGAAAATGTTCCTCATACCATCTATGAATGCGATGGGGCAAAGACCTGTGCCATAGAGCTTCGAAGTTTTTCCAAGAATGCCGGATTTACCGGTACCAGGCTTGGATTTACAGTGGTTCCCAAGGAATTGAAATGCGGTGAGGTATCCTTAAACAGCCTGTGGGCCAGAAGGCATGGCACCAAGTTCAATGGAGCCCCCTATATCACACAGTTTGCAGGTACTGCCGTATACTCTGAGGAGGGCAGGAAGCAGACAATGGAGCAGATTGCTTACTATATGAACAATGCGAAGATTATTCGGGAGGGTCTGGAATCCGCAGGCTATACCGTATCCGGCGGTGTCAATGCGCCTTACATCTGGCTGGAGGTACCTAAGGGGATGACCTCCTGGGAGTTCTTTGATTATCTCCTTTATAAGGCCAATGTGGTCGGAACACCCGGCTCAGGCTTCGGTCCCAACGGTGAAGGCTATTTCCGCCTGACTGCCTTCGGAACCTATGAAGGTACTTTGGAAGCGATAGAGAAGATTAAGAAACTGTAATAAGGATTTGAAATTTGAAAGCCTTCGACTGTTTTTGTACAGGAGAAGGCTTTTTGTATTTTAATTATATCATGTATAAATGTTATAATAGCAATAACACAGGAAAGATTGATAATGAGGAGGAGCTATGAATAAAAGTATTGATATCTTAATTGACCGGGTGAGAGCTATATTAAGAGAAAATGATTTAACAGCCTATTTATTTGGTTCAATTTGCTCCGATGATTTTAAACTTGGATGGAGTGATATTGATATACTGATATTAACAAAGAAAATGGTATCAGAAAAGCAGGCAGAACAATTAGTGAATCTACGGCAGACATTATTGGAAGAATATAAAGGGAACCCTTACTTTAGGCTATTTGAAGGCGGAATTTTGAGTGTTAATGAATTTCTGAATAAAGAAATGAAACGGGTTGTTTATTGGGGGACAAGCGGACAGAGAATTACAGACAGTTACAGCTTTGATGTGTTTTCAACGATGCAGTTAAAAGAATCTGGTATTTCAATCTGTGGAAACGATATCAGGGAGCGGATACAATATCCGACGTATGATGAGATGCTTCAAGCAGTAAAAAATCATTATCGAACAATTCGAACACATGCAGTTAAGACAGAAAGAAACCTATATTCTGCCGGATGGATGTTAGATATTGCAAGATGCTTATATACTTTATCGGAAAGAAATATTATATCTAAAACCAAAGCTGGTTATTGGGCAATTGAAAAAAACTTAGTTCCAAATACAGAGGTTATGAAAAAAGTGATAAGTATTAGAGAAAATCCATTCAAGTATAAAGATAATATAGAAGTACAAGATTGGCTGGAGAGGCTTGGACCTTCGGTGCAGGAATTTGCAAATGTTCTGGAGAATAAATTAGGAGAATAAATTAAAGGAAGCAAAAAAATAAAAAATAATACTTGACATATCCTGAACCATATTTTAATATAAAAGCATACCCCCCAGGGGTGGGGTGGTATAAAATGATACGGAAGGAGTGTTATAATGAATCAGAAGTTTAGTGTTACAGGGATGACCTGCTCTGCCTGCTCTACTGCTGTTGAGCGCAGCGTGGGCAAGCTGGGCGGAGTGCAGTCCGTGAATGTGAATCTTCTTTCAAACAGCATGAGTGTAGAGTATGACGAGGCTCGGCTGAGTAAGGATAGTATTATTAGCGCCGTTGAGGCAGCAGGGTATGGTGCCTCCGATTTCATAAAGGAACGTTCCCCTTCGAATAAGGCAGAGAAGGTGAGTACGGTAGAACAGGAACAGAAGGAAATGAAGAACAGAATTATCGTATCCTTTGTATTCCTGCTGCCACTTTTATATCTGTCGATGGGGCATATGTTGAAGTTGCCGCTTCCCATGGCTGTTATGGGAGCTGAGAATGCAATTACCTTTGCAGTTTCCCAGCTGCTGCTGACGGTACCGATTCTGTATGTGAACCGTAAATATTATCAGGTAGGTTTTAAGACCTTACTGCACCGTAATCCGAATATGGATTCACTCATTGCCATCGGATCTGCTGCTGCCGTATTCTACGGTATTTTTGCAATCTACCGGATTGGATACGGTTTGGGGCATAATGACCCGGAGATGGTAAAGCATTACATGCATGATTTATATTTTGAATCCGCCGGAACCATATTAGCATTGATTACTCTGGGGAAATTTCTGGAGGCAAGATCCAAGGGAAAGACCTCGGAGGCCATCGCCAAGCTGGTGAATCTGGCGCCTAAGACAGCCAATGTCATACGCAGCGGAGTCGAACAGGAGATACCGGTGGAGGAAGTGGTGATCGGTGATATTCTTGCAGTGAGACCCGGGCAGAGTATCCCGGTAGACGGGATTATTGTGGAAGGAAGCTCATCCGTTGACCAAGCAGCGCTGACGGGCGAGAGTATACCGGTGGATAAACAGGCCGGTGATAAGGTAATTGCAGCTACCATTAATAAATCAGGATATTTTACAA
>JAEZFH010000101.1 GCA_023437885.1 Bacillota bacterium
GGCTTATACCTTGCCAACATGCTGAACAATGACTCCAGATTCGAGGCACGCTTATCCAGACCTACCCCTACTACCGTACTGGGGACCAACAATGCCACCAGCCTGGCCGAACGGGTTAATATGGCCAATTCCTGGCCGGCTGACTATTTCATCAGTATTCACTGTAATTCCAATCCCAACCCCGCTGTAAACGGTACCGAAGTTTATATCTACCAATACGGAACCCAGGCTCAATGGTTTGCCGAGCAGATTATGCGTGGAATTACAGAAGCTGTCGGAACCCGTAACAATGGCATCCGTACAAATCCATCCCTCTATGTACTGCGAAGAACACAGATGCCCTCCGTACTGGTGGAATTGGGATATCTGACCAACACCTCCGATGCACAAAAGCTTCGGGATAATCAATATGAGTTTGCTTATGGTATCTATCAGGGTATTCTGAGATATTTTGGATTTGCTTAAGGACGAAAAGCCGGCTGCGATGCATTTTCCTACACAGTGGCCGGCTTCTTTTTATGAAATCTCGTTTACATTATTTACAAATGATATGAATTTACAAATTACATGAAATCGCTTTACAAATCAAGAAAATTATGTTAAACTTTAAAAGTATGAAGTAGTCATGTATGATCTCACATATTTTTGTAAGTCATTACATTTTTGATGACTTGCAAAAATATGTGATTTTTTTTAACATGAAATACAATAATAATTTAGGAGGTATCTTCCATGAACAAGGGTACAGTAAAATGGTTTAATGCACAAAAGGGGTTTGGTTTCATCACCAACGATAACGGTGGAGAGGATGTATTTGTACATTTCTCCGGTATCGCTTCCACAGGCTTCAAGACCTTAGAAGAAGGCCAGAAGGTTATGTTTGACTTAGAGAAGGGTCAGCGCGGTATGCAGGCAGTTAACGTAACTATTGCATAATAAAGCGTTGTGAGCATAATGCGAGCAGAGCATAAGATTATGAGCATGGTTTTTGTTCATGATATAATGCAATTATAGTGGATTAACCGGAAGGATATGTTACGATCAATCTCGATTGTTGTAACATATCCTTTTTTATTTTGTATTTTAGATTGAAAGGGGCGTAGCCGGTATATGATGAAACTCGTTAAGAATGCGTAGCAAAGGCTATCGCATCGAATAGAATAGCCTTTGCCCAATCCTGAGAATTCTATTTAGGAGGAGCAAAATGAGCTATGTAAAAGCAGATTTAATACTGCCCAAGGAGCTTCTGGAGCTGATCCAGGAGTATGCGGATGGTCAGTATCTATATATCCCCAAGAAAGCCGAAAATCATAAGGAATGGGGAGACAATACGGATTCAAAAAAACAGCTTCAACTCAGGGATGCACAGATATATCACAGGTATAAGAATGGATACAGTACGATGCATCTGGCTTGTGAATACTATCTCTCGGTTAAGAGCATCCAACGAATTATATTAAAAGAGAAGAACAGGGAGGTCCTTGCGCATAAAAAGGAGCACCTGTAAGAAAAAACCGGCTGCCGTTGTTACCATAACGGCAGTTTTTTTGCGCCATTTTTCCCGGGTATTTCTTCTCGATGGATACATGCTGGTCTTATCCATCGTTCTGAAGGGAGAATGAGGTCGGCTTATCAAAACAATCGTGATATTCTTATTACAGGCGCCGATTTTGCGACGAGCGTCTTTATGACAGGAGGATGGTTACGCTTTCTGTAATACAAAATCAGGAGGACTTTCTATGACTACGCCTTATCACAACTAATTCTCACAAGCAGAAAAGTCAATTATCAAATGAATGCAGAGGTTACTGGTCGTAATGAATGCAAGGGTTACTGACCGTAATTGACTCTATGAAACCTGCCAGGCAAGTCCAAGTCCAGAATATGGGCTTACTTGGCATGTCTCCAAGAACTGTAATGCAATAATCCCCCGGGACGTCTGCATTACAAACCGAGAATTAGTACTGCCGTATGGAACCAGAAGCCGCCCGATGCCCTCCGATTCCATTTCTTACAGGAATGCACTCCGGAGCCTGCTCTGTGTGCATTTGCTTCCATACGGCTTTGAGAAGGAGCGTATGGAAATGCATCAATTTTATCGATGGGAGCTTATTCCCTCTTCCTGGCCTACGGTCATCCGAAGCTGCCCAAAATGCGGCAATGCCCAGGCTTATACCTGCAGCGGTAACTTTCGTGTCAATGCCAATCAGAACAATCTTGACATATGGCTGATCTACCAATGCTGCAAATGCAAAAGCACCTGGAATATGGAGATTTTATCCCGAACCAAGGTCAAAACCATAGACAAAGAAATGTATCATCGATTTATTACCAATGATCCGGAGCTTGCCAGGCAATATGCCTTTGACGCCGCAATCCATGGATATAATAAAGTAACTGTTAATTACGACGAAATCAGCTATACTATACAGGGGGCTGTCCCGGAGTTTGCGCCGGGGAGTACCGAATGCAGAATTGAAATCACCTCGCCCTATCCCGTTGATTTGCGGCTGGATGCACTTCTGAGCCGGCAGCTTGGCTTATCCCGGGAAAAAATCAAGAATCTGTGGAAATCGGGTAAGATTAAGCGCTGTGACGGTAAGGATATTACAAAATTCAGGCTTAACGGAAGCCTGTCCATCATTCTCCTTCCCTGGAACGAGGGATCAGAATAACCCGAAAAATTTATTCATCTTTGTGACCTTAAGCCTGAATGAATTGTTTTACTAATGAAAGGAGGCTAACGATGGAAAATGTACAGTGCACTGAACAATGGATAACAAAGGAATGGATCTTAGAACGATATGAAATGTATAAAACAATGTTATTTCGCATTGCCTTTTCTTATTTGGGCAACAAACATGACTGCGAGGATATCCTGCAAGAGGCATTTATCAAGCTATGCTATCATTCTCCCGACTTCTCAAACGATGAGGATGAAAAAAGATGGATGATCCGTATCACCATTAATCTTTGCAAAAATCATCTAAAAAGCTTCTGGAACCGCAAGAAAACAGATATTGATGAGCTGCGGGAATATGCCTCGGAGCAGGAGAATCAGGAAGTGTTACTGGAAATCCTACGGCTGCCTGAAAAATATAAAACAGTGATTCACCTACATTATTTTGAAGGGTATAAAATTGCAGAAATCTCCAACATCCTTACCCTGTCCGAATCAGCAGTTAAAATGCGATTAAAACGCGGTCGTGAATTACTAAAAATTGAATTGGAGGAAGCTTAATGAGGGAAAATAAATTTAGCACCGTTCTGTCCAAGGTTACCACAGATCCCGCAATGGATCAAAGGATTACAGAATACCTTTTGAATTATCAAGAGCTTTCACAAGCACGGGATAAATCAAATAAACATAGTAAATTGCTCTTTTTATTAACATCGAAGCATCCGCGGCCATTATTCTACCATATCTCTAAGACTGCCGCGGCCATAGTATTATTAACAATATTAGGTACCGCAACCGCATGGGCCGCAAGCTATATTGTAAAATCCTATCCGATTGATATTCAGCTAAAACAAACGGAGAATTTAACAGATTATTTAGCAAACGAAATTGAACATGAACCCAAGCCGGAAAAAACCACAATTCTGCGGTTCGGAGACTATGAGATACGAAGTATCGTATACAGGGATGCAGACGGCAACATTATAGAACCTGATGAGAACGGCAACTTTTTAGATGCGGACGGGAATGTATTTGCCTATGAGGATGAGACGGACCGCGCCATAGCTTCTTACAAAGATTATGATCCTGCCAAAGGCGGTAAGGAAGTATTTGAGCTGCTTGGATTACCTAATATAATACCAACCTATCTGTATGAGAATTATAAGCTGGATCCCGGCGGATATGTCTACAAAGAGGAGGAGTTTGCGGACCGCACTGTAAAACGAATAGAAGCACTCTTTGAATATGGAAGCTATCAAAAATCTGTTTATATTTCCTATCGGCCTGTTGAAAATACTGGTGACACGAAAGAATCCCTTTATATAATTGAGGATGACATAGCCGACTACGAGAAAACAACTTACACTGCAAAAACCGGTTTGTTATGTAATATTCTTTATAAAAAGGGCCATAATGAGCTTACCTCTGCGGAAATACATTTCACAGATGCTGCTATGGGGGACGGTATTTATTCCTTTAGTTTCAACCGTATTGAAATGGATGAAGTCAAGGCTATTCTAGATAGCATTCCGATGTCTTCTTCAGAATAACTTTATGTTAATGAGATGAACGAGACGAAATTAACTTATGTTTTTTCTGATATACAAGGCTCGGAATTTTAAAAAATCCCGGAAATGTCGTGAGGGCTAAAACTGCCCTGACTGCATTCCCGGGATTTTTATTTGAGCAATTAAACAAAAAACTATAACATATTTGTTATGATATCACTTATGATAAGGCTGCTTATGAATAATACGATAAGCCCGGTAAATCTGCTCCAATAATATCATCCTCATAAGCTGATGCGGAAAGGTCAGCTT
>JAEZFH010000181.1 GCA_023437885.1 Bacillota bacterium
AAAGAAAGCCTTTCGGGTTCTCGGAATCCGGCGGACCACACCTTATGGCGGCGGAACCTGGGCTATGGTCAAGACAGACGGCACTGCGGACAAGATGAAGGAAATCAGCGGTCATAGCTGCAACCTGGGACTTTGCTTCGGTTTTGACGATGCCGGGAATAACGACTATATGTGTGCCGTCGAGTATAACGGCGAAGACATCCCTGGGTTCGATTATTATCAATATCCAGATCTGACCTGGCTGGTCTTCACTGCAAAGGGCTCCATATCGGCAGGCTGTCTGGGGCAGACCTGGAAGCGTATCTATGGAGAATTCATGCCGCAGAGCGAATACCGGCAGCAGGACCTGCCAACCATTGAAGATTATATCCAGTGGGAGGAAGCCTTGGATGCATGCCATGTGGAGATAATGATCCCTGTTCAAAAGTAAATAGGAATGACTCAAGGATGTAAGGGCGGCAGCCAGCCGCTCTTACATCCTTTTCTCTGTGGTTTTGTCTTTTTTTGAATAGCAGCGGCAAGCTGTATCTGGATAATAAACAGGAGATTGGGGATTGACATGTATAGATCGTCTATATATAATTATATGTAGATAATCTATATATAAAGGAGGGCAATCTATAATGATCGATAAGAGCCTGATTGCAGGCAGTACAACAACGCTGATCCTCAAATTACTTGAAGAACAGGATATGTACGGCTACCAGATGATTGAGACTCTTGCCAGAAAATCGGATGATACCTTTCATCTGAAAGCCGGTACTCTTTATCCGATTCTGCACGGTCTGGAGAAGGAAGGCGTGGTAGAAGCCTATGAGGAGAGGGCAGAAGGTGCCAAGCTCCGGAAATATTACCACCTGACTTCCAAGGGCAGAAAGCTTCTGGTGGGAAAGCAGCAGGAATGGGTGGAATATACTGCGGCAGTCAATAAGGTGTTGAATGGGGGTGTCAGTGTTGCCGTCATTGGATGAAATTAAAAGATACAGCACAACGGTCTGTGAACAAATCCGGTGGAAGAAAGCACACCCCGGCATAGCAAAGGAGATCGAAGACCATCTTTGTGACCAGCGTGATTCTTATCTGGCTGAAGGAGATGAGGAGGAGACTGCAACTCAGAAGGCTATTCTGCAGATGGGTGATGCAGTCCATGTTGGGACCCTGCTGGATAAGACACATAAGCCCAAGCCCCAATGGATGCTGATTCTTATGACGGTTTCCCTGATGCTGGTGGGAGCCGGGGCAAGATATTTTATTGATGGTTCTGAGGCGTCTTTGGAGAATTTCAGTGCAGTTCCCTTTATCATTGCCCTGGCAATATTTCTGACCGCATATTTTTTGGATTTCACAGCGCTGGCAAAATATCCGAAAATATGCTATTTTCTGGTTTTAATACTTAGTATGGCAGGTCTTACTCTGGCTTCCAAAGTAAATGGAAGAGCCTGGTTCTTTTTTGCCAGATTTGGATTTAGCCTGTCTTATTTATCTCTGATATTTCCCCTGGTGTATTCATTGTTTATTTATGCGATGCGCAGCAAAGGGACTCGGGGGATACTGCTTTGCGGGATAGCTTATATGCCATATGCAATCATATTATTATTGGTTCCTTCCACTACCGGTTTTGTGCTGTATACCTTCTCTGCCTCGGTACTATTACTGGCTGCAATGAGAAAAGGGTGGTTTGGCGGCGGCAAGAGACGGGGCATGCTTCTGGTCCTCGTTCCTGCAGCGATATCGGTATTTTCACTGATCTCTCTGTTTCTGCTTCAGCCTTACCGGTTCGAGCGGCTCAGAATACTGCTTGATCCCGCATCCGATCCAAGGGGGTATCAGACAGTCATGATACGTGAGCTGATGTCTGGCGCAGTAGTTGCAGGCAGGGGAATTATTCCGCAGCAATATGGCAGTGATGTATTGTCGCTCTCCTGGTTTGATACGGATCTGGTTCTTACTGCACTGACTCATAAATATGGCTGGATTGTATTTATGGGGATAGCATTTTTATTTATTATATTTTCTGCCTTGGGCTTCAGATATGTATCAAGACAGCGAAGTGTACTGGGGTTCATGGTGTCACTGTCCATCCTGTTAATTTTTGTAACGCAGGTTATTTTATATATGGCCACGAATCTGGGATATGGCTTATTAACGGCATTGTCCTTACCGTTGGTATCTTACGGGAAAACGGCATTGTTTTTGAATGCGGGTTTAATTGGTATCATGCTCTCGGTATTTCGAACCGGAGAGGTGATTCGGGATGGATATCAGCCGAACGTGAAGGCTGGTTCATTTATTTCCTATGAAGATGGGAAGCTGATAATTAACCTGAAGGGTTAGGCAGGCAGTGTCAGAAGACCTCGCTGCAGAGGATGGAGATTGATTGTAATATAGCTGTAAGAAAGAACCGGTATGATTGGTACCACAAAGGTTCCCTTTTCATTCTTATCACAGGGATGAAAAGGGAGTTTTTATGTATTTGCGTAAACTTAAGGCGGGAGTGCAGGTAACCAGGCCAAGTAAAGACAGAGGAAAAACAGGGTTTTGAAGCTGAGCCTGCAGAAACGGTCAGGAAATTGGAATAAAGCATACTTCCATTAGGTAAAAGGTCCCAATTTCTTTAAATAATGTTAATTCTTGTTGAAATTATGTGCAAATTGTAGAAAATTGTAGTAAAATAGATAAAAGGAATATAAGAAGAAATGTAAGAAAAAATATAAGAAAATGGATATAAGAAGAGGAAACAACCGGTACAACAGTTTTGCAAAGGGTCAGACTAAGGCATTCCGCTTCAATTCAGGAGAAATGATGCCAAACGAAAAAATCCCTAAAACATCAGATAGATTACTTTTTATTGGAATAATTCGTTATAGGAGGGAGGTATGCGGATGAAGAAAAAAGCTTCATGCGTGATCGGTGCGGCATTGCTTTCATTATTGCCTGTGGAGGTCTTAGCTCATAATGGTTCGGAGCCGGATCTGCTTGTCCGGGAGGAAGTGCAGGCAGCCATTGGCAGTTCTATTGCTCTGCGTATTCATAATGGATTGGACGATAGGCTTCTGTTTATAGCAGTTGGTATCTGTATGATTGGATTGGGGGGAATCCTTTATTGGAACCGCCGAATCCGTCATCTGAGAGCGCGTTTGTCTGAACGGCAGGCAGAGCTTGCGCAGCTTGGAGAGAAGCTTGAGGAAAATGAAATGCTCTACTACTCCGTATTAAATACTTCCCTGGATGGTATTATGCTGTTGGATAGGGACGGTACAATTCTAATGGCATCCCCTGCGGCCAGAGGTATGGTTGGAGCAGGTGCGGAGGAGCCGATTCTCGGAAAAAAGCTGGCAGACTTTATTGATGAGACGGATCATGATAATCTGAAGAATAATTTTGAAGAACTGGTGCAGGGAATAAGCGGAGGAATAAGGCATTATACCGGGCGGACACGGAACAGCGGACCGATGGCTCTTGAAGTTAACAGTGAACTGGTCTGTGACGGTCGTAGACAGGCAGTGCGTATTGTATCAATTGTCCGCGATATTACAGAACAGCAGCGGACGGAGAAGGAATTGAAGCTTCGGGAAGCCCGGTGCAGGGATCAGGCGGCTGAGCTTAAGGCGAAGAACGAGATACTGAGAAAAACTGAAGCCATTGACAGTCTGACAGGGCTTCGAAATCGTCACTATTTTGAGCAAAAAATGTCAGAGGAAATTACTTTTGCCGCACACCAAAATAGTGGTTTGGCATTAATTCTCTTTGATCTGGATCATCTTAAAAGTATCAACGACCGGTATGGGCATGATGCAGGAGACAGTGCTTTGGTCAGAATTGCCGCAGCGGTAGGACGGTTAATCCGTAAATCGGATCTTTTTGCAAGATGGGGAGGCGGAGAGTTTGCTGTTATGATGCCCCTGGTCAATTTAGAGGAAGCGCAGGCAGTGGCTGAAAAATTGCGAGCAGCCATCGCTGAAATGGAACAGCCTGGAATTGAACCAATCACTGTGAGTATGGGCATCTCCCTCTGGAGGGAGACAGAAACCGCGGCGGAATGGTATAGCCGAACAGACAAGGCGCTTTATAAAGCTAAGAGTCAGGGGAGAAACAGAGTAGCCTTAAGCGATGGGCAGGATGCGATGTCAATTAATATCGTATCCTGGTCTAAGGATTGGGAGTGCGGCAATGAGAAGATAGATCAGCAGCACTATCAGCTTCTTCTTATGGGAAATGATTTGCTTCTGGTTACCATTGATCATAACCGGAGAGAGCAGATGTTTGATCTGATTCAAAAGCTGATTGATCACATTACCATGCACTTTAAGGATGAGGAAGTAATTCTTTCGGAGTATGGCTATTCCGATTTGGAACAGCATAGGAGCGTTCATTTTAAACTGCTTAACCAGGCACATATGATTCTGGATCAGTTATGCCGGGGAGCCTACCACCCTGATGAGGTGGTACGGTTTATTATCGGTGATATTATTACCGGACATTTGCTGGGTGATGATGTAAAGTTTTTTCATTTATTTTAGGAGGAGTTTGTAAAATCTCCCGGATTGCTCTATCCCGGGCCTTCAGTGCCTCCTTTTATAGTTGTAAAAATGCATTTTCTGTTCAATATTGCATTGTGAAACAAAACAGCCGTGCTGCCCATGACTGCCGCCATTTTAACAATGTGCTTTTAGAGCTTTTAGAACAAGGGAAAACCGGTGAGGCCACTGTTTTACTGCAAAGTCAAAATCAAACAGACACAAAATCAGCAAGCGTCATTGCTTTTGCAAAAAAGTATGACGGCGAACTCATATACAAAATAGAAAACGGTGTTTTTCAGGTACGCATTTTGGTTTGAGAATACGATAAATCTTGTTTGTCAAGAGTCAATTTAAGTTAATATCAGTTTTTTTAAGTGTAAAAATGAGCCTTTTAAGTGTAAAGGCTCATTTTTTGTTATTCTCATGGTAATCTCAGAGCGGAATTTTGCAAAATATTATCCAATTTTGCAAAGTATCATTGAATTATTGGAGGAAATGAAAATGAACATGAAAAAGAGAGTTCTATCTTTCGTTCTGGCGTCCTGTATGGTAATTTCTTTGGCGCTATTCAGCACCGGATGCTCACCGAAAGCTGGTGCACCGGCTTTGTGGGAAGCCGGTAACACAAGAAACAAGATCGTTGTCATAAGCGATATCCATATCGGGATTGATGACAGCTATGCCGAAATGGTGAAAAACCGTCCGCTGCTGATTGAGTTTTTGCAGCGACTGCAAAGCACAACCGATGTGCGAGAGCTGGTAATTGGCGGTGATTTTCTGGACGAATGGTTTATACCGGTCTATTATCCCAGCTACACAGATGTAAACCAGTTCTACAAGGACGTGATAGCCAACAATCAGGGCGTGATCGACGAGCTGAACAACGTGATTAAAAGCGGGATAAAGCTTGTCTACATACCCGGAAATCATGACATGACGCAGGATAATGATGTTTTGCAGGAGGCTATTCCAAAGATCGTACAGGTCAGAGATGCTAAAGGGCTCGGCACATATTACACGGGCGACCGTAACGAAATTGCAATCGAACATGGTCACCGTTACGATGTGTTTTCCGCTCCCGACACGGTTACCAATGCGGAGCTGTGCGGCAATGAGGATTCCATTCTGCCAGCCGGTTATTTTTACGCCCGCTATGCTGCAACATGGGTATTGGAGGGTCGTCCAAAAGTTGAAAAGAATTTGCCGGTGGTAACGACTGTGCCGGATAAATCCGATACTGACCAATACGGGGCTTATATGTATTACTCAATTCTCAAAAACGTATCCGAACGGATGACGCCGAAGGAGAGCCTTGACGAGAAAATATTTGATATGCACACGGCAGGATTTGACGACGCTTACACCTATCTGGATTTTTATCCGGCACAGCAGGCGGACGGAACAATTTCCGCTCCGGTGCTGTTTAAGAATATTCAGCGCACATGGGACGAGCGTCAGAAAATCAATCAGGTCAAGGTTCCCAATAGCTTCCCTGAGGCGGTTGCCGGAACCTTGGACTGGGAGTATTTTTTCAGACAGGCAAAGGTACAGTATCTGGAGAACCCGGATGAAAACGTGGATGTGGTTGTGTTTGGCCATACTCATGTGCCCGCATATCGCGTCACGGATAACGGGAAGTACTATATAAATGAAGGAACCTGGATTGACCATAATACCGACTATCCGGAGGCCACCCGCACATTTACTGTCATTACCACCGGCGATAAAACCACGGCTGGGCTGTATAAGTATGAGGAGGACGGCTCTGTGACGGATATTGCTGCAAGAGTCAGCGGAGAAAAGGACGAAGCTGCCCCTGAGGAAAATCCTTTAGGCAATGTGACATTTGATTATAAAACAGTTGAAAACTATGGCGATGATAACATGCAGGCACGTTATGTTGAAGTGAGCGGCTTAACAGACGGTACTGTACAGGAAAAGCTGAATAAGGAGTTAAAAGATTTCTGTCTCGAGCCAACCTATTCTGCCGAAAGCGACACCACATATAACATTATGCCTGTTTTTGAAGTTGTAGCCGGTGATTTGCTCAGCATCAGGACATATG
>JAEZFH010000242.1 GCA_023437885.1 Bacillota bacterium
CATCTTTATCATGCGGATCAGCAGATAGCAGGCTTCCGGAACTTCTCCGATGGGTACCGGATGAATCCCCTCCTTCGATACCTTGCAGGTTACCTCGATGACATCCTGATCCTCGAGTCCTGCAATACAGCCGTTATTTTCTACAGAAAGCACCAGATGATATCCTTCTTCACTCTGAAGTCCTTCGATACAATCAAGCATAACACCGGCATAGCCCATTCCATCCGGAACCTCAAGGGCGCCTTTTTTGATCTCTTCCCTTCTGTCACTGCCGGTTTCAATACTCATATAGGAATTTTCCCGTACTGCCATATAATATAGGAATATCTGTAAAGCAGCTTCCGGGTCTGCATCGATATCAATCTCCTGTAATTCCTTCATCATCTGAAGATTGACAGCCTCGATCGTCTTACCTCTTGTCGCACCGGATTTTATGATATTAGACAAGGCTTTCTCTCTATGATAATAGTAATAGAGATATTCATTCGGTAAAAACCCGATAGAACGCAGTAAATCCGGATCAAACATACGGAATTCCTGAATACTGTTTAAAAATTCATTGTCCTGCAATAACTCACTTAAGATTTCAGTATCCTGCTTCTTTACACTGCGAATCCACGACAGATGATTCAGTCCAAAGAATTCCACATAGAGATCCTTCTCCTCCACCTTCAGCTCCCCTGCCATCCGGAATTTAGTGCTGCTGGGTGCGTCACAGATACCGATGATACGATCATACCCGGCATTACGCAGTGCTTGTGTCACAAGACCGGAGGGATTCGTAAAGTTGAAAATCCACGCCTCAGGTGCATATTTTTTGATTAATTCACAGTATTCTAAAAGGATGGGTATGGTTCGGACAGCCATGGAGAAGCCTCCTACACCCGTTGTTTCCTGCCCGATTACTCCCTCCTCCAGCGCAATCTGTTCATCAAGTACTCTGGAATGGTCCCCTCCTACCCGTAAGGTTGTTACGATATAGTCCGCACCGGTAATCGCATCCACTGCATTATCCGCTACTTCCAGTCTTAAATCCTTCTTATGCC
Source organism: Bacillota bacterium (assembly GCA_023437885.1). Lineage (GTDB taxonomy): Bacteria > Bacillota > Clostridia > Lachnospirales > Lachnospiraceae > Mobilitalea. The sequence continues at coordinate 1,047 of JAEZFH010000242.1, forward strand.
GGTTGATCACATGCTTACACAGCTTACCGATGACATGCTGTTTTTCCCTATTGATATCATATAGAACCACTTGATCGATATTTAACCTTTGATAACGCGCCAATAAGCCATTGATAAAAATGACTGTACGTACACCGGCGCCTCCGATTACTGCAATTTTCATAAATAGCACCTTCCACCTTTCTTCTTAAAGGGCATGATTTCACTTTTCTTGTATAAATCCGAGCAATTCCTCCTCCGTAGGAAATGCTGTATTACCACCATAAGCCGTTACAGACAATGCCCCGCAGCCATTACCGTATCGCAGGCATTCATCGATGCTCCTGCCCCTGAGATAACCATAGATAAATCCGGCATTAAAGGCATCTCCCGCACCGGTAGTATCCACTGCCGTAACGGAGTAGGGCTTTCCTTCATGAATTTCATCACCTGAGACCGCGATGGATCCTCTTTTGCCAAGCTTTGCCACCACCAGGCTGCCATGCTTCGAAAACTCCTTAATCGCCTCCATTGCACTTGGTTTCCTTGCGTAATTCACTGCCTCCACTTCGTTCATAAATAAGACATCGATATAGGGAAATAATTCATAGATTCCGGGAAACCATTCTCCCGTATCGTCCCATCCCACATCAAGGCTTACGGTAATGTCCTCTTGTTCCTTTACTTTTTTCAGCAGCTCCAGGTGCTGCTGATGATTCCTTCTGCCTAAATAGGAGGTAATATGGATATGTCTTGCCTGCTTCACCCGGTCAAATTGTATTGCTTCGACGTCAAGCTCAGCATTGGTGCCCCGGTACGTTAAAAAAGACCGGTCCTTTTCATTCGTAAAGCTCAGTGAAATTCCAGTTTTATTCTTATCACTGATTTTTAATAGGGAATGATCCACGTTCTTCTGATAAAATTCATCCAGGATGAACCTTCCATAGCAATCATCCCCGATGATTCCCTGGAACACCGGAAATAATCCCAATTTTCCAAGTCCCAGAGTAAATAAAGCCGCACCTCCTCCCACATAGGTATCCATTATTTCAACCTCGTCCTCCTGCCCCGGCAGCGGAAAATGCTCCACGCCAGGAATTACAATATCGATATTAACATCACCGAAAATAAACACGTCCCATTTTTTCGCATCTTTTCCCTCTTTACTGCTCATTCCTTCTCTGTCATTCATTTTTTAACTCTCCCTCCATCAATCCACGATCAAAGACATAAGCTGCTTCCCGGAATATTATCCCTATTCCTGAAATGCAAAATATTTTTCTCGCTGCGCTTTCATTCTTCCTGATATTGTTTCCAAAATATCTTTTGCCTCCGGAATGCCACACACATAATCCTTCATCGCACGACCTTCCTCATAACAAAGATCGTCATGCAGCGGAAAAAACTCTTTCAACAGGAAGCAGGCATATCGTGCCAGGCGCAGGTCTCCGACCAGGCGAAATTCCTTGCTGATCGTATCCACCGCAATACTGTAAAAATCCTTAATTGATGAAATAAGAGCTGTCCTTTCATTCTCGGGTGAGAAAACAATGGTTGAGCAGATATGCGAATTTTCAGAATTAACTGAATTATGGCTATCGGTGCTGCCCACGACAGGGTACTTACGGCCTTTGATTCTATCCTCATAATATTGATGGGTCTGGAAGCCATTCTGCTCATAGTATGATTCACCACCCAGGACTTCAAATGCATCAAATGGCTGTGTTTCCATCATGTATTCCACAAACTCCGGCGGCAATTGCAGTACATTCGAGAGCCAATAAGGGTGCGCAAAAATTCCAAGTCCGTTCGCTTTCCGTATCTCATTGAAAATCCAATGCGAGGCTGCATAGGTGAAGGTCTCTATGTGTTCCGGGATGGTTAGCCCTTTGGCGTATTCATCAATGAATTTATAATACTCTTCCTGTGACATAATCTTGTCCGGACAACTGTCGTTGATCGATCTCAGCGATTTGTCCGATCCGACCTCCCGAATATGGCATCCTTCAACCAATGCATTGATGCTGTACTCCCCGCCAAAGTTCACGATGTGTACATCATTGGTATGAGAAGGGTCACCGTTCTTGTTCGGCATATGAACCTCTTCCCCCGGTATCATGGTGAATTCAATCGGAACCTCCTTATATGCGGCAATTGCTTCAAGAGAAGGATAGTAGCGCTCATGATCCGTTATGGTCAAAAAATCGTACCCTGTTTTTCTGTAGTTCGCACAGACAATTGCAGGCGATTGATTGCCGTCAGAACAGGTAGTGTGCATATGTAAATCACCAATAAACGGATAGCGGCCAACCAGATCTTCAAAAACAGAATATACGCTTAATTGGAGCTTAAAATCCTGATCATCCATTAATCGGATATAGTGCTGCTGCTCTCCGAAAAACTCAAAAGAAAAGCGAATACAGCCATCTTCACAGGGGCGAACATCATATTCAAAGCTATTTCTACGGTTCGGATAATCCCATGGAGTCCCCTCGTCAAATGGACAGATCCTGAGCTTATACACTATATCGCTCTGAAAAGCGGCATGTGCTCCGAGGGGTTTGATTGTGATTGCACTGCATTTTCCCGCAGGTATTACCTTGGGATAAATGTCATAATTATGTAATTCAGTTTCCATACGCCATTCCTGCTTCATATAAGTTATTCCTCCATATCAAAAATTCTTTACCTGATCACGGTAAAGAATTTTATGCTTATTTAATAAATTATCTATCTCTAATCCTTTGCCACAGGCTGTACGGGAACCCAATCAATCCGCCTACCCTTTCACTGCTCCAACCATGGCTCCCTTTGCAAAATATTTCTGAACAAAGGGGTAGACACACAGGATAGGAACCGTTGTAATAATCACAGCTGCCATCTTTAAGGAATCCGAGGTTACCGTATTCGCATTCTGTGCGATTGCCTGCGCCACCGTAGTTACTTCCTTCGCGGACATTGCCCTGGACAACATCTGCTGCAATACTGTCTGAACCGGCCACAACTCACTCGACCTCATGTAGAAAGCCCCCGAAAACCAGTCATTCCAATGATTCACCGCTGTATACAGCCCCACTACGGCAATTACAGGCTTACTCAGCGGGATCATAATTTTAGCATATATCTTAAAGTATCCGCAGCCATCCAGCTTTGCCGATTCCTCCAAGCTGTCGGGAACGGATTCAAAGAATGTTCTCATCATAATTAAATAGGTCACACTTACCAGTCCCGGTATTACATATACCCAGAAGCTATCGATTAAACCCAGCTTGTTATATTGGATATAGGTAGGGATCATGCCTCCGCCAAACAGCATGGTGAAGGTGATCAGCATGGTAAGAATTTTTCTTCCCGGCAGCTCCTTTTCCTTCAAGGAGTATGCTGCAAAGGAAGTAACCATCAAGCTCAAAAAGGTTCCGATTGCCGTCCTGGCAATGGTGATCGTATATGCCTTCATTATCTTACCGTCACGGAAAACCTCCGTATAGTTATCCAGAGTAAAAACTCTTGTCCAAAAATAAATTCCGCCTTTTGCCGCATCTTTGCCGTCATTAAAGGATAAAGCCAGGATGTTGATACAGGGAAGAATGATAACGAGACAAAGTGCAATAAGGATACCGTAGATCATGGCCTGGATAATCCTTTCGGAAAAACCGTATTTAATTCTATTTTTCGTATGCCTGCTCCCATTGCCGTTTATTTTCATCATATTGGGATCCTGCCCTTTCTTGAATACCTCTGCCGCCCGGGCGGCAGAGGTATTATATTTATAATATACCTTATTTGTTATTTTGTATAGAAGTTAATCGATGTTTTATCCTCGGTATAAACCTTGGCGATGTAGTCGATGAAGGTATCCATTCCGGCAGCCTTTAATTGCTCACGGAAGGATTCGACAATTTGTGTTACTTCCGCATCAGAGCCTGCATATACCGCCTGTACGAGCATTTCGTTGTAGTTAAGCAGCGCCAGATTTGCCTTTACCTCAGCAAGAGAATCTACTGACAGATAAGCGGTTGCTCTCAAACCCGGAACCAGCTTGATTCCTCTCTCATAATCCTTAGCAATCTGTATGGATCTTGTAAAATTGGAATTGGATCCTGCTCCGGGTCGGCTTTCGCCAAAGTTGCCCACATTATCGAGATTAGTTAAGGCATAGCCAAAGAATACACAGGCAGCATTACCATAGCTGGCACCAACCGTATTAACGAGATAATCTTTATCTCCCTCGTTTAACTTCTGAGCTGTCTCTTCTGTCAACTGAGGCTTACCGTCAACCAGGGTGTAATTCTCACCCTCGATTCCGTACTGGCAGAGAAGCTGACCCTCAGGAGTGGATAAATAATCAAAGAATTTCAGGATCTCTTCCGGATTTTCGGCATCCGCAGAGATTGCTATCGCTCCATAGCCTGTTTTTCCGGGAGTAATCGTAGCGTTATTTCCTGCAAAATCATTCAACAATCCCAACGGTACCCAATCCTCAGAGGAAAAGACAATATCCTGATAATTGTGAACATCTGCAATAATCGCGGAATTGTGTGTTCTGGACACTTCTTCTGCACGGGTGGAATCCATCGTAAAGAATTCGGGATTCATCAGCTCTTCCGCAAGAAGCTTGCGAAGGAAATTAATCTTCTTATATACATAATCTGTCTCAGCCTCATGCAGGATGGTTCCGTCATCCGTTATATTGTAATTATCACTCACACCCCAGTTATAGCCTCTTGTTACCCAGTTCAGGGAATCTGCGGAGCCGCCCCAGAATTTCGGTCCCAAAGGATAAACCGGATTGCCGTTGTCATCCTTGAAGCCGCCTTGCTTAATCTTCACCAGCAGGTCATAGAACTGGTCCATGGTTCTGATCTCCTTCGGGTCAATTCCAAGAGCATCCACGATGGATTTCTGGATATACATGCCTCCCACATAGGCGTCCTGGGCATTGTATACCATGGAACGATCTTCTGAATCAATGGACAGCTGAAGAATATAGGCAGAACCGCCAAACTCCTCCCGGAAGGTTATATTCTTATACGTATCATTCGGCAGGTATCCCTCCTCCTGATAACGGCTGTATACTTTGGTGTCCTTTAAAAACCCGGATACATCGGCAAACATCCCCTCACGGGCAGCCTTTAAAAGAATAGGGAACTCCGGTCTGGTTGAGTTATCCAGATAGCATACGATCGCGTCGGGAATGGTACCGGACGCCAGCTGGGATGCCATAACATTGATATCCTTGTCTCCTGGAGTATATTGAATATTCAGCTTAATACCGGTACGCTTTGTCAGCTCCTTCATAACCGCAGTATTATTCAGCTCGGCAGGAAGGCTGTAGCCAATATCATCGACATATGCCTGGATCGTAATGGTTCTGTCTGCAATCCAGGTATCCGGCTTATCGGAAGCCGGAGCTTCCGTAACGGTATTCTTGCCTGTCTCCCCAGTATTTGGTTTTTCCGCCTGATCCCCCGCTTTGCTGCAGCCGGCAAGACTGGATGCCACCAATGCAATTGCCAGACCGGTAGAAAGAAAACGCTTCAGAAAAGTTTTTTTCATAATCTCCTAAATCCTCCTTAAATAAAATATAAGTTTGTGGTGACTGTTTAAGGAGGATTTTCCTCCTTAAACATAATATGAATTTGTGGTGATTGCTTAAGGAGGATTTTCCTCCTTAAATATAATATGAATTTCTGGTGACTGCTCCAGGAGGATTTCCCTCCTTATTAAATAAATTTGCGATACTACTTCCGGAGGATTTCCTCCTTAAGTTATATATGTATCTCTGCATCCCTTGAGCAGAAGAGTGCATTCCGGTTCCTTACCAAAGACCAACTTCGGTATACTTTTTTGAAATCTTGTTACATACAATAACCAAAACCAATCCCACAATACCCTGAACCAGTCCCACTGCTGTTGCATATCCGAACTGTCCGTTCATCAAACCGATACGAACCACAAAGGTATCCAGGGTATCCGCTACCGCCATGTTTCCGGGCGTTCTCAGCAAATAAATCTGTTCAAAGCCAGAGGATAACAAGCCGCCGACTCCCATGATAAAAAGGAGTCCTATGGTACCTCTGATTCCGGGTAAGGTAATATGCCATATTTTCTTAAGCTTTGAGCACCCGTCAATACTTGCGGCCTCATAAAGTGATACATCCACACCGCTGATCGCTGCCAGATAAATAATGGAATCCCATCCGATATTTCTCCAAAGGTCCATGGAAAATAATATCTGATAAAAATATTTTGCATCCATCAAAAAGAACGTACCGGAATTCCCACCCAGATTGCCGATGATCTGATTTAAAACTCCCGTATTCGGTGCCAGCACTCTCTGCAGCATGGTAACAATGATTACCGTTGACAAGAAATGCGGCAGATAGGTAATCGTCTGACTGATTCTTTTGAATTTACCGTTGCGGACTTCATTGAGCATCAATGCCAGGATAATAGCAAAGGGAAATTCGATGATTGTTTTCAGGAAGCCCACCCTCAAGGTGTTTTTGATCAGGCGAAGGAAATCAAAGCTGTTAAAAAAGGTTTTAAAATATCGAAATCCAACCCAGGGGCTCCCCCAGATGCCCTTCCGGAAGGAGTACTCCTTAAATGCCAGTACGATCCCTCCCATCGGAACGTAGCAGATCAGAATATAATAAATGATACAGGGCACCAGCATTAGAT
>JAEZFH010000305.1 GCA_023437885.1 Bacillota bacterium
AATCTAGAGCGTGCTATCGGCACACACAAGTATTCCGAGGGAAAGTATCACGAGAATATACAGTTACTGGATAATACCATTGAGAATATGGATAGCGATGCAATCCGTATTATGAACTGGAAAGCTCCAATTATCAAAGGAAATAAAATTAAGAAAGTAGCAGATGGAAGGGGAACGGACCGCGCTATCTTAGCCAGCGGTGTTATTCATCCTGTCATTACGGAGAACACCTTTGAAGATGTGCCTAGACCAATACAAATTATGCCATGGAAGAACAATGGAAGCGGCAAGGACAGTGAATATGAGATTACCTATAACATAGTTGATGAGACAGATATCGAATCTATGCTGAAAAATAATCTGATCCGGGCAGGGGAACATTTTATTCGGATTAACAAAACATATAATCAATTCATCAGAGATACCGAGAAGCGTAGATTTTCTAGTAAATACATTCGAGGATGACGTATGAGAGAGAGTAAGCGAAGACAAATTGGTCCGCGTATCTTCTAATATAAACAATTATATAATTTTAGCCTTGACAAATAAATACTTCGGGTATAGAATTAAACTATACTTCGGTGATCGAAGTAATAATAACATGGAGACAGATACGATGAAAGAAGGTATGTTGGAAGATTTTATATTTGAGCTTATCGATCAGTGTAAATTCCTCTTCTTTCCGGAACAGTGGAATCTTACCTTTCTGGATTATTCCAAGAATGAGGTCTTTGCCCTTTTCTATGTTTACCGCAGGGGAAGTGCCAATATGTCTGAGATTGCAGAATATTTAAGTGTACCGCTCAATACAGCCACAGGAATTATCGGCAGGCTGGAAAAACGGAATGTGGTTCGCAGGGAAAGAGATATTGTTGATAAGAGGGTCGTTACCATCGCTGTCACGGAAGCGGGAAAGAGCTTTCTGGCTGAGCAGATAAAATCACTGGAGCGCTATTATCAGCTTTTTATGGAAGCAGTGACGGAAGAGGAAAAGCTGGTCTTATTCCGGCTGATCGGTAAGTTCCTGGATATTATGACTACGGACCTGATAAAAAAGGATCAGGTTCAGGATACAAAGAAGAGTATTCGTAAAATAATTATTGAGTAAACAGAACAATTGCATCGTTCCGTACCGGAAGCAGGGTTCTGTTTTCTTAAAACAAATAGTTCGGGATCCGAAATATTCGGATAATGAAGTATAATCATTAATAAATATCTAAATGGAAAGGAAGAAGGCTATGGGAAGAATTATTATTTTTACCGGTAAGGGAGGCGTCGGTAAGACCAGTGTAGCAGCAGCCCATGCCAGAAAGGCCGCACTGTTGGGAAAGAAAACATTATTGGTCAGTGTGGATATGGCGCATAATCTCGGGGATCTCTTTGAGCGGCCCCTGGGAAGAGAGGTTACACAGATTGATGGAGGGCTGTTTGGTCTGGAAATTGACCCGGAATACGAGATGGAGAATAATTTTGCAGATTTGGCGAAGGCAATGGGCAGGATGCTTGACAGCATGGAAGTGAAGCAGGAGGATATCGAGAGCTATACCATGCTGCCGGGAATGGAGGAGCTATTTTCACTGCTGCGGATACTCCAGATTTATGAAAGTAATGAGTTTGAGTTTATTATTGTAGATTGTGCTCCCACCGGTGAAACCTTATCTTTGCTGAAATTTCCGGAGCTTTTCTCCTGGTATATGGAAAAGTTTATTTCCCATCGGCAGGTTTGCCATGAGAATGCTGCATCCTGTATCGCAGAAGCTTTTTAAGGTGGAGCTGCCGGATGGCAGGGCAATGAATGATATCGAGCGCTTGTATGCAAAGCTGGTATCCCTGCAGGAATTGCTTAAGAACAGGGAGGTGAGCAGTATCCGGCTGGTTACGATGCCGGAGAAGATGGTGGTGGAGGAGACCAAGCGAAATTATATGTACCTGAATCTATATAATTATAATGTGGACGGTATCTTTATCAATCGTATTCTACCGCAGGATATCGGCACGGGGTTCTTTGATGAATGGCACTGCCTGCAGCAGACCTATATCGAAGAGCTGGAGCAGGTCTTCGGACACATACCTGTTTATAAAATCAGGTGGTATGATACAGAAATCGCGGGAATGAAATCTCTTGACCGTCTGGTTCAGGAGGTACTGCCCGAGGATAAGATACTGGACGTTATGACCGCCCTACGCAATGAAGAATATGAGAAAACTGAGGAAGGATACCGCTTAAAAATATATCTGCCTCTGGTCAGCAAGGAACAGATCATAATGCATGAGACAGGAACGGATGTTATCATCCGCATCGGTAATTTTAAAAGAAGTATTCCGCTGCCAAATGCGCTTCGAAAGTATCGAGTCAGTGAAGCAAAAATGATAGAGCAATCTCTGGTAATGGAGTTCATTCCTATGGAAGGAAGGGTGTCTAATGAATAAGCAATTTTTATTAAAACTGTTGCAAGCAAAGCAAATGGAATACCAGGCCTTTAAGGAGCTTGTACCTCCGATATTGGCTCAAAGGATCGACATATTTGAAAAGGAGCTGACGGATCTAGCCAGGGAATTTCTTGCCGGAGCCGATCATCCCGGAACGTCCGGACCAGAAACAGAGGAGAAAGGCTCCAGAGTCCGTAAAGTAAATATTGGTTAGCGGATTTGGCAGGCGGGATGAGGGAAATACATTTTTATATTGGATTTTTGTGTCTGTGTTATGTAAGCGGATTGTATTTGCGTAAACTTTGAACGTGAATGAAGCATATACAGGAATGGAGTATATGCAGGAATGGAGGTAACTATGAGAATAATATTGTATACGGGAAAGGGCGGCGTAGGAAAGACCTGTGTAGCCGCTGCCACAGCCTGTCATCTGGCCGGTGTGGGTAAAAAAGTATTGATCATGAGTACGGATCAGGCTCACAGCTTGGGGGATGCTCTGGATCAGAAGCTGGGGCCGGTGCCGGTTCAAGCCGCCGACAACCTCTATGCGATGGAGGTAGATGCAGTTACGGAATGCGAGCGCAGCTGGGGTGTGATGAAGGATTATTTTCGTCAGCTGATGACTTCAAAGAGCGGAGAAAGCCTGGAAGCGGAGGAGCTGCTGGTGTTTCCGGGCTTCGAAGAGCTGACGGCGCTTTTTAAGATTAAGGATATCTATGAGGAGGGAATCTATGATGTACTTATCATTGATTGCGCACCCACGGGAGAGACGCTGTCCCTGCTCAAATTCCCTGAGATGTTCGGAGAATCGATTGCCCGGCTGATTCCAATGAAGCGCAAGGCGTTAAAAGTTGCAGGTCCTGCCGTATCTAAGCTTATGAAGCTTCCTATGCCTAAGGACACTATTTTTGATGAAATAGAAGCCTTGGTGGATAAAATGAATGGATTAAGGGAGCTTCTGTGGAATAAACAGCTTGTAAGTATCCGTATCGTAACTACACCGGAAAAAATAGTCATAAATGAAGCAAAACGCAATTTTTCCTACCTTCATCTCTTCAATTATAATGTGGATGCCGTTATTGTGAATAAGATCTATCCGGGAGAAGCCATGACGGGGTACTTCCATCCATGGATGAAGAAGCAGGAGGAGGCTTTAACTGATATCAGAGAAAGTTTCGCCGGTGTGCCGATCTTCTATCTGGAGCTTTTCAAGAGTGAGCTTCGGACGATAAGCCGATTGACGGAGGTTGCGTCCGACCTGTATGGGGAGGCTGATCCTGAGGAGGTATTTTTTGTGGGTACGGTGTTTTCAGTGGAAAAAGAAGGGGAAACAGATTGGTTCAATATTTCTTTACCCTTCTTTGAACTAAAAGATATGGAGCTGCTTCAGAAGGGGGATGAGC
>JAEZFH010000319.1 GCA_023437885.1 Bacillota bacterium
GACTTACAGGCCATCTCACGGATTGCCAAAGCACATCGGCTGCTGCTGTTCGTCGACAACACCTTCCTATCCCCCTATTTCCAGAATCCCATCGATTTCGGAGCGGATGTCGTCCTTCACAGCGGCACCAAATTCCTGGGCGGGCATAACGATACCCTGGCGGGGTTTTTGGTAATGGCCGAGGAGACTTTATCGGAACGGATCCGCTTTATACTAAAAACCACCGGAGCAGGCCTCGCTCCCTTCGACAGCTGGCTGCTGCTCCGCGGGATTAAGACCCTGGCAATCCGAATGGAATGCCAGCAAAAGAATGCCTTCACCATTGCAGAATGGCTCGGCAGTCAGAAAAAGGTACGAAGCGTCTATTATGTCGGTCTTCCCGCCCATCCCGGCTATGAGATCAACCGGAGACAGTCCCGGGGCTTTGGCAGCATGATTTCCTTTCATGTCGATTCTCCCGATACCGCCGTTCAGCTTCTTCGCAAGGTACAGCTCATACAATATGCAGAAAGTCTGGGGGGCGTAGAAAGCCTGATTACCTATCCCATGCTGCAGACTCACGCCGATGTTCCTGAAGAGGAACGGGAAGCAAAAGGAATTAATAATACTCTTTTGCGGCTGTCCGTAGGTATTGAACACATCGATGATCTGATCCATGATCTGGCTCAGGCTTTAGAAGAAAATTAAACAGGAAAACTTGCGATCACGGAGATCACAGCCCCGTAACTATGGTCCCTTGATCCGGTTAATCCGTAATTCGTCGTACTGAAAAAGGCAACTCTGAATTAAATAACCGCTTCCTTTGCTTGCCGCCTTATCCTTACGAAGTATTCGGGTGAACCTTTGATTTTATGATCACGAGTTTATCAAGGAGGACAAAATGTATGATTTATAACTTTGATCAAATTATTGACCGAAAGAATACAAATTCCTTAAAATACGATTTTGCCGCAGAAAGGCAAAAGCCCTCCGATATCCTCCCTCTCTGGGTTGCGGATATGGATTTTCCAGCCCCGCCGGAGGTTCTGGAGGAAATCCATCGGGCGGTATCCCATGGCATCTTCGGTTACAGTGAAGTCAAGACGGATTATTTTGATGTTGTCCACGCGTGGTTTCTTCGTCATTACGGCTGGGATACCCGGGAGGAATGGCTGATAAAGACTCCCGGTGTCGTCTATGCCATCACCCTGGCAATCAGAGCACTGACCAAAGAGGGAGATGGGGTTCTGATACAGCAGCCGGTCTATTATCCCTTTTCAGAATCCATCCGGCTGAATCACCGAAGGCTGGCAGTAAATTCCCTGCGATACAAGAATCATAAATATTTCATCGATTTTGATGATTTTGAAAATAAAATTATTGCGGAGAAGGTGAAGCTCTTTATTCTCTGTAACCCCCATAACCCGGTGGGCAGGGTCTGGTCCGTGGAGGAACTGACCCAAATGGGGGATATTTGTCTTAAGCACAATGTCATCGTAATCTCCGATGAAATCCATTGCGATTTTACATACCCGGGCTTTACCCATACGGTATTTGCAAATATAAAGGAAGCGTTCGCACAGAATTCCATCATCTGCACTGCCCCCAGCAAGTCCTTTAATCTGGCGGGCCTTCAGATCTCCAATTTATTTATCGAGAATGAGGCAATCCGCCGTAAGATGAAATCCGAGCTTGCCGCAAGCGGCTACAGCCAATGCAACACCTTGGGCCTGGTGGCCTGCAAGGCCGCATACCAATACGGCGAACCCTGGATGAAGGAACTCAGATCCTACTTATCCGGAAATCTTCAATTTGTCCGGGAATATCTGTCCCTGCATCTCCCGAAGATTACACTGGTGGAGCCTCAGGGGACCTATCTGATCTGGCTGGACTTCCATGAGATGGGCTTATCCGGGAAGGAGCTTGAGCATCTGATCGTCCATGAAGCAAAGCTATGGCTGGATTACGGAACGATGTTCGGCGAGGAAGGCGAAGGCTTTGAGCGGATCAACATAGCCTGTCCGCGCCAGATCCTGGCACAGGCTATGGAGCAATTAAAACATGCGGTTCTCGCTCTATAAAACTATCTATGCCTTTAAAACTAACTATGCCTCATTGCAGCAATACACCCCAAACCTCTGCACATGTAACAGAGGTTTGGGGTGTATTGTTTATTTCATTGTTCTCTCTCTTATACTCCCGCTCCAATCCGGCAACCTCCGGATGCCAAAAGGCGAGGGCATTCGTTAGATTGCCCGAATCCTTGAAAGATCAGCCTGGAACTTGTGTATTCGATATATTGAGGCTACATTACCAGTACGATCTCATTCTCTTCCTTCATCACATCCTCCGGCAGGTAATTCTTCTCCAGCTTCACGCCATTGACATAGAATTCCCGGTATCCGCTTTCAGCACCGTTGGGATTGTGAATCCTGATCTTCAACTTCCTGCCTCGGAAGCTCTTCTCAATGGAAAGCTCCTTCCATTCACTGGGAATACTGGGCGCAATCAGTAGTCCGTTCAAGTCCGGCCTCATTCCCAGGATACCCTCCACGCTTCCCACCATTACCGTGGAAGCCGTACCCGTCAGCCAATGGGTATGGGAGCGCCCGAAGAACGGGCTCTCCGTGGCTTCGGTAAACTGGCCGTGGGCATAGGGCTCAATGACACGGATTTCGGCCTGATCGTTCCGGGTTGCAGGACAGCATTCCGTAAAATATTCATAGGCCCGGTTACCATGCCCCATCAAGGCCTCCGCAAGGATAATCCATCCCTGGGGCTGGGAGAAGATACCTCCGTTCTCCTTGGTCGAGGGATTGAACAGTATGGCAAGCGCCCCCTCGAAGGCATGATCCACATAGGAAGGGGCCATGGTTCTGACGCCATATTCCGTATTTAACTCCCGATGCACACTCTCCAGAGCCAGCTCTGCCTGCTCCCTGGTGGCGAGCCCGCTGATTACCGCCCAGGACTGGGGATTCACCCACATGCTGGCCTCCGGATCCTTCTTGGAGCCGATGACCTGCCCATCCTCCTTAAAGCCGCGGATAAAACGGTCACCCTCCCAGCAATTATTATTCATCGTATCCTTTAATTCACTTTGAACCCGGTCAAGATACGCGATATATTCCGAATCCTTCCGGTCTGCTGCTATGCTTCGGATCACGTTCATGGCATAATACAACTGGAAGGCAACAAAAGTGGATTCCCCCCGCTTCCCCAGCCTTAAGCAGTCATTCCAATCCGCATGGAGACCGGCAGGCATATTATGTATACTCAGACGCTCCATGGAGAATTGAATGGCCCGCTTCAGGTGATCGTATACATCCCCTTCGTCCCGGTTGGCATAGGGAATCACCTCATCCAGAAACTTCTTATCCCCGGTTTCCGCCATGTACTTGTAGACAGTCGGGAACAGCCATAGTGCATCATCCGCACGGTAAGCAGGGTGCCCGGTTGCCTGGACATAGGACGGATCATCGGGTGTATCCTCCTGTCCTGCCCTATGGTCGAACTTGACCAAGGGCAAGCCTCCGCCGTTATCAACCTGGGCGGACAGCATGAAGCGGATCTTCTCCTTCGCCATGGAAGGGTCCAGATGAAGGATACCCTGGATATCCTGAACGGTATCACGGTAGCCGTATCCGTTTCGAAGCCCCGCATAGATGAAAGAGGCGGCTCTGGACCAGATAAAGGTAATAAAGCACTGGTATGCATTCCAGGTATTTAACATTGCATTAAAATTCTCATCCGGCGTCTTCACCTGGAAATGCTCCAGCTTCCTGTGCCAATAATCCTTCAATTCCTGCAGCTCCAAGTCTGCCGTTCCCGGCTTCTCATATGCAGCCATAATCTCCTTCGACTGCACATCATTCTTCTGGCCGAGCAGGAATATAAATTCCCTGCTCTCTCCGGGCTGCAGTGTTATCCTTGTATGGAGCGCACCGCAAGCGTTGGAATTATAATTAAGTACATTATCGCAAATTCCCTTTTCTACCGCGGCAGGATTATGGAAGCTGCGGTAGCTCCCGATGAAATGGGATTTATCTCCGTTATAGGAAGCAATCCCGGCTCCCGCCAGACCGAAGAAGCGTTCTTTCTCATTCGTGCCCTCCGCATTCTTACCGGTGTTCTCATTAATTGTCTGTAATATCTTATTTCCTTTGAAGTAGGTCTTAGTGATGAACAGTGTATATTGAAGATTCACCTGATCATTCTCATAATTGCCCTCGTTGGTGAATTCCACGAAGCCAAAGGCTGAGAGCTTACGAGGCCGCTCACCGGTATTCTTCAGAGTAACCCTCCAGACCTCATGGGTTTTATTCAAAGGCACATAATATAATACCTCCGATTCAATACCCGTATACTGCGCTTTGATCGCCGTATATGCCGTACCATGGTGGCATTGGCTGGAATACTCCGTCAGCGGCTTGCCTACCGGCTGCCAGGAAGCGGACCAGTAGTCTGCCGTATCATCATCACGCAGATAAACATATCTCCCCGGTTTATCCTCCTGATTGAAGATGTAACGGATGATTCTTCCGTTGGCACCGCTCTTAACAAAGCTGTAGCCGCCTGCATTGTTCGAGATGATAGCTCCATACTCCGGCGATCCCAGATAATTGGCCCAGGGTGCCGGTGTGTCCGGCCTTGTGATGATGTACTCCCTTCTCTTTTCGTCAAAATAGCCGTAATTCATAAATACCCCCTTCTGCCGCGAATTGCGGCGTTTAATCTTATGAAATATGAATTCAGCCATGCTTATCCGGTAAAATGCTTTCTCTGAGCGAGCTTTCCCCTTCCCTCAGAACCATTCTTCCCTTATTCATTTCATGGACTGCCTCATTTCATAGGCTCCCTCATATTGTATTGCAGTTGTATTACTTATAAATTCTATAATTGCCGCTTAATGCAAGCAAAGCAAACAAATAAAGACAGTTATCGTAATAACGCCGGCCTCCCTTTCTTAAAGGAGTGTTCCAGAATAGATCCACACATTCCTTCCGGTGCTTCCCGCTGCCGGCTAAGGAGGCTTGTGCATTGGTTGCTATGATAGCCACCGGGTGCAATGCTTTCTCCTCAAGTATTGTGCCGTCAAGCTCATATACCAGATCAATTTTTCCTGCTGCCGTCTCACAGAAGAAGGTCTGTATCTTATCCGCACACTCAGCTTCCCAATCGTCTGCCGCAAACCACTCATAATCCAGCCCCAAATTAGCCGGAACCCGGTAAGCGTCACTGTAATAACGGTCCCTGTGATCCTTCTCATAGGGCCTTCCGTCATAATGGGAATACTCCGGAGCCAGACCCGTAACCGGGTGGCAGGCCTTTTTCAGATATTCTCTGCTGGTGGCTGCTGCCTCCCTCCAAAATTCCCTGTCCTCTTCCCTGGCCCAGAGAGCAAACAGCTCATAAAAATGGGGCAAATGATAGGAGGGGTCCGAAAAATTGCAATTCGGAATAAACTTGATCAGCTTATTGCCGGGCTCCCACATCGGGTCCCCGGGAAGTCCCTCTTCTCCCTTATGGACACAGGCATGGAGAATATCCCTTGCTTCCCTGGAATAATCATAGATACCTTCACCATCTCCCCAACGGTGAGAAGCAAAGAACAGGGCAAGTGCAAAATACTCCTCCCCGTCCGGTGCCGGGCCTTCCGAATTCTTGGTGCCGTCCGGCTGCACCGACCAGGCAAAATATCCCTTGTTCCAGCCATAATCCATCCACATATAAGTCTTGGAAAACTTCCAAAGCTTATCAAATTCCTTCTTCCAATTTCTTTGAACACACATCATCATCGCATATGACATGCCTTCAGTCCTGGCATCATGATTGCCGGTGTCCTCAAAGTAAGCCATGTCTTCGCCGATTTCATGATAGAAGCGCTCCTCCTCGGAACCATAGAATATGGTCTGATACGCTTCCTCCACACGTTTTTCGATTTCTTCCACGTCGTAGCCGAACTCCTGGAATAGATTCCGGTACTTTTCCGTATAAAATGCACCCTTCATATTTTACCTCCAAATTAAAATCCGCCCCAATATTACTAAATAATAAAATAATTAGTATAAAACTAATTCTATTCTATAATGGGCAGATCTTAATAACAATGGAGTTCTTTAGCTTGTTTTTGTAATATTTCCTCTGAATCTGCTGCCAGTCAGCCTGCTGCCCTTTACCGTGGTGTGAAACCGGAAGGTGTTCACTCTGCAACCCCAAGCAGATAAATGTCATATGCCTTATCGCAGTACGAAACCGCAAATCATCCGCAGGAAGCTTGGTAAAATCCATGAGCTTTCCACAGACTTTAACCCATCCAAGTCCTTCCTTTATTTGCTTCCAGCCAGGATAGCCTTTAACTCTTCCACAGAAAAATGATAATGGGTATTGCAAAAATGACAGTTCACGTCTATGGGTTTATTCTCCTCAATCATCTCACTGATATCCTTATGTCCTATGGAAACGATGGCCTTCTCCACCCGGTCCTTCGTACAGTTACATTCAAAGGCCGTCGGAAGCTTGTCCAAAATCTGCAGCTCAAACTCTCCAAGAATGTGCTCCAGAATCATCTCCGGTGACATCTCCTGATCCAGCAGGGAGGTGATGCTGGTTATCTCATTCACCTTCTGCTCCAGGCGGTCGACCACCGATTCTTCGGCAAAGGGCATCAACTGAAGAATGAAGCCTCCCGCCTGGCGGACCGTATTCTCTTTATTCATCAACACACCAAGGGCTACTACGGAAGGGACCTGTTCACTGGTTGCATAATAGTAAGCAAGGTCCTCTGCAATCTCGCCGGATACCAGGTGGGTCTGTCCGGTATAGGGCTCCTTTAATCCCAGATCCTTAATCACACTCAGAATCCCCGCTCCAATCGCTCCGCTCACGTCCAGCTTTCCCTTCTCATTGGCATGCAGAAGTACCTCCGGATGATAGGCATAGCCCTTCACTGTCCCCCTGGAATTCGCCGTTACTGTCAAGCCCCCAATGGGTCCGTTTCCCTTAATCTGCAGGGTAAGAATATCCTCCTCCCCCTTCATCATGCTCCCCATCATCGCACCCGCTGTAAGCAGTCTTCCCAGCGCCGCGGTTGCTACAGGACTGGTGCCGTGAAGCACTCTTGCCTGTTCCACCAGCTCCTTCGTTGTTGCCGCAAATGCCCGGATCTGATTGTCCGCTGCACTTGCCCTTATTATATAATCCGACATAATAACCTCCATCTGCCGCTTCAGCGGCATAAAAATACTGAGCGAAAAGCATGTTACATGCTTTCTGCCGGTTAAAAAATGTTTTTTTCAACCTGACTTTCTTCTATAAATACAGTTTATCTGCCTGCCTTTTCTCTCTGGCAATGAAATAAGCCCGTTCACAGTTCTTCTTCGGTTTCTTCTCCGTCAGCATATCATATACGGCAACCAGCTCCATTCCCGCTTCCTCAATCAGCTCTGAAATCCTGTCCAGGGAAAATGCCCTTCGATAATGGGTCTCTTCATATTTGCAGTACCGCTGGTCTTCGTCGGGAATGAACAGGGTCAGATTCACTTCATTTAACTGCTCCTCCTCATAGTATGTGTTCTCCCAGATAAAGCTTCCCTCTTCCCGATTCTCTGCAATCGTCTGATCTCCAATCAGCTCTTCATACGCATACTGGGTATCATAATCAAAGATAAAGATCCCACCCGGATCCAGATAATTATTTACCAGACGGAATATCTGCAGGAGCTCCTCCTCCGAAAGAATATAAT
>JAEZFH010000376.1 GCA_023437885.1 Bacillota bacterium
GATTTATATTCTTAATCGCCAGAGAGTTTACTCCCTTGAACTTGCTTTGAATAGATAGTAATCTTCACCCACTTTTACTGCAACAGCATCCGGATCGGAGTTTATTGCATAAATTATGGTGCCGGTCTCTAAAAAGGTAGCATCGCCATTACGAAAGCGGTAGCTGGGGTTATTAACATTTTGGGATACATTGAATTTTACCTTGCCGATTTGCTCCCCAAGAGAAGCGGCATCCACCGTTGTCCGTTCAAAATTGCCGGAATACATGGTATTATTTATTTTAAGACAATCGATCCAGGAGATTTTTGCCATACCAAAGCGGTCGATCCTCAGTAAATAACCCAGTAATATTACAGCAATGACGATGGATAAGATGATAATTGTCCGTTTTAAAATTTTCATTGTCTGCTTCCCTCCATTGGTATTATTAGATCATGGACTTCGTTCATGATCTCCAGCTCCGATCGCATGCTTCAAGCAAGCTTGATCCTGCTCATTCCGCTTTCATTATATCATATTACTCTATATAAGCTATGTATAAATATTTGCTTTTATAATAGATTATTGAATTACTTATACAGGGAGCTATTCCTTTTGACGGTTCATCTTAATATAATCTTAATGCTATGGGGAAAGTTATTATACTATGTTGATTTTGCTTATGCTATACTGCTATATATAATAGGAAATCCACAAGGAAAGGAGGGTGTATATGGCAGTCAAACAAACGGATTCGGCTTCCCTGCTTGAGCAGCTTTCCACGATTCCTGCCGGAAGAAGACATGGCAGGTTAAAAATATACTTCGGTTATGCGGCAGGAGTAGGAAAAACCTGTGCCATGCTGAATGACGCTCATGAGGCAAAGGAAGACGGCATTGATGTGGTTGCCGGTTATATTGAGCCTCACGTCCGGCCGGATACGCTGGCCCTTCAGAAAGGACTTGAGAACTTGCCTCCTCTGGAGATACCCTATAAAGGTGTCATATTAAAAGAGTTTGATTTGGATCATGCCCTCCAAAGAAGACCGGAGCTGATTCTTGTGGATGAATTGGCTCATACGAATGCCGAGGGCTGCCGTCACAAAAAAAGATACCAGGACGTAGAGGAGCTGCTGAGAGCAGGGATTGATGTTTTTACTACGATCAATGTACAGCACATCGAAAGCCTGAACGATGTGGTTGCATCCATCACCGGTATTTCTGTGCGGGAGCGCATCCCGGACAGTGTATTTGACAGCGCGGACCAGATTGAACTTGTGGATATCGAGCCCGCTGATTTGATTGACCGTCTGAATAAGGGAAAAATTTATCGGGAAGAGCAAGCCCAGCGGGCGCTAACCAATTTTTTTACCAAAGAAAAACTCATTGCACTGCGTGAAATCGCCCTGCGCTGCACTGCAGATCAGGTCAACCGGGTGGCGGTGCAAAACAATGTGAATTCAAAGAACGATACGCCTTATGCCAACGAGCATATATTGGCCTGTGTGTCATCCGCTCCCTCCAATGCCAAGGTTATTCGTACCGCGGCGAGAATGGCGGATGCTTTCCATGGCTCACTTACGGCACTTTTTGTTGAAACGCCGGAATTAGAGGATAAGAGTAAAGCGGCTCTGAGAGAAAATCTAAGGCTGGCGGAACAGCTCGGAGCGCAGATAGCAACCGTATATGGAGAGGATATTCCCGGGCAGATTGCGGAATATGCCAAGGTAAGCCGCATTTCTAAAATCGTCATAGGACGGTCCGGTCACAAAAGGAGATGGTTCACAAAAACCAATTTTGTGGATAAGCTGACTTCACTTGCACCCAGTCTCGACATATATATCATACCTGACACCCAATCCTCCTTTCATATGAAGGGATTTAACTTCAAAGAAACCTCGGAGTTTTCCGTAATTGATACGGGAAAATCGCTGGGAATTCTGATTATTTGTACGCTGATTGGTTTATGGTTTGATCATTTGGGCTTTAGTGATGCGAATATTATAACTGTCTTCATTTTGGGTGTGCTGCTCAATGCGCTTGCTACGGCAGGCCGGATATACAGTGTGATATCGGCAATTTTAAGTGTGCTTATCTTTGATTTTTTATTTACCGTGCCCTACTTTTCCTTCCAAGCTTATCATTCCGGTTATCCGGTCACATTTCTTGTTATGCTTTCAGCAGCGCTTATCACCGGCACCTTGACCAAGCAGGTCAAGAAGCAGGCACACCAATCCGCCCAAAAAGCTTACCATACGGAGGTGCTTCTGGAAACAAGCCGGAAATTACAGCAGGCAAGAGACCAGTCGGATATACTGCGTGAAACGGCAGGACAGTTGATAAAGCTGTTGGACAGGACAGTGGTTTTCTATTCCGAGCAGAACGGCACTCTATCCGACCCTCTTGTCTTTTCTAAAGAGGGTTCGGAGGCAAGCCAAAAGGTTTATCTCGGGACGGACGAACACGCAGTAGCCGAGTGGGTATATAAGAACAATAAGCGGGCGGGTGCTACCACAAATACCCTGTCCGCTGCAAAATGCCTGTATCTTGCGGTGCGCGGAGGCGACATGGTTCTTGCAGTTGCGGGAATTGCCATGGATAAAGAAGTTCCCATGGAAGCCTTTGAAAAGGGGCTGATGATTGCCATGCTGGGAGAGTGTGGGATGGCGCTTGAAAAGGAGCGGCTGAATAAAGCGCAAAAGGAGATTTCCATGCAGATTCAGCAGGAACAGCTCCGGGCCAACCTGCTTCGGGCCATTTCCCATGATTTGCGTACCCCGCTCACCAGTATTTCCGGCAACGCGGGCGTTCTCATGGGGAATTCCAAGGTGCTGGATGAGGAACAGAAAAAAGCGCTATATACTGATATCTATGACGATTCCATGTGGCTGATCAACCTGGTGGAAAATATGCTTTCCATTACCCGGATAGATAATGGTACATTGAATCTGACTATGCAGCCCGAGATTTTAGAGGAGGTTATTACGGAGGCACTGCTTCATGTCAACCGGAATAGTGTTGAGCATAAAATAGAAACCATTTTGGATGACGAGCTTCTGATGGCAAAAATGGATTCCCGGCTGATTGTTCAGGTTCTGATTAATATTGTGGATAATGCTATAAAATTTACACCGCCCGGATCTCATATCACGG
>JAEZFH010000379.1 GCA_023437885.1 Bacillota bacterium
ACCATTGCAGATACCAAGCACCAGCCCATCCCTGGTATTCAGCAGATTACTTACCGCATCCTTAAGCTTCTCATTACGGAAGGCAGTGGCGATAAACTTACCGGACCCGTCGGGTTCATCTCCGGCAGAGAAGCCGCCCGGGAACATCAATATCTGCGCCCCCTGAATTCCCTTGGCAAAGGCTTCTACCGATTCACGAATGTTGTCCTCCGACAGATTCTTAAATACGGCAGTCATTACCTCTGCTCCCGCTGCTTCAAAGGCTCTCCGGGAATCGTATTCGCAATTGGTTCCCGGAAATACAGGAATAAACACTCTTGGTTTGGCAACTCTGTTTCTGGACAGATATACCATATTATGGCTTGCTATATCATGGTTTACCATATTGCTGCTTGCTGCATCATGGTTTACCTTCTTCGCATCATATAAATTATTCTCCAGCTTTTGCTCCACTATCTGGGAGTTGGTGGGATATACCTTCTCCAGGGTACCAGTCCAAGCCTCCAACGCTTCCGATAAAGCCAGCTTCGTATCCCCATAACAGAATTCCTGCTCCTGTGTTACCGTTCCCAATCTCCTGAACTCCTCCGGAGCAAAGCCTGCCTCTGCCAAGGCTCCGGCGGTTTCTTCTGAAACCTCGGCAATAATATGTCCATAGCCCGGAAGGAACAGCTCTTCTTTGGAGAGGTGCTCCTCAAGCCGTACGCCCAGCATATTGCCGAAGGACATCTTGCTGAGGGCCTCAACAATGCCGCCGTAGCCGGTAGCATAAGCTGAATATACCTTTTCGGCTCTCATCAGTGCCGTAATTTTATGATAGAGGCCAGCTGTCTGAATATAATCCGGAAGATCATACTCATCCCTTCTGATCTCAAATTGAACCAATACATTCCCGGCTTCCTTGAGCTCTGTTGTCACAATATCCCCGCTTTTTGCAATATCCACTGCAAAAGAGACCAGAGTCGGAGGTACATCCATCTCATTGAAACTGCCGGACATGCTGTCCTTACCGCCGATAGAGGGAAGCCCCAGCTTTAATTGGGCATCATAGGCACCCAAAAGTGCCGCCAGCGGTTCTCCCCAGCGCTTAGGATCATTGCCCAGCTTTCGGAAGAATTCCTGGAAGGTAAACCGAATCCCCCTATGGTCACCTCCGGCAGCTACAATCTTAGCAACCGAAGAGATCACCGCATATACGGAACCATGAAACGGCGACCAGCCGGACAGATAGGGATCAAAGCCATAGCTCATCATGGACAGTGTATTACAGTTTCCCTGAAGAACCGGAAGCTTCGCTGTCATGGTCTGAATCGGTGACAATTGATATTTTCCGCCATAGGGCATGGTTACGGTTCCTGCTCCAATGGAGCTGTCGAACATCTCTACGAGCCCCTTCTTGGAGCAAACATTCAAATCAGATAAGGTGCTGAGCCAATTTTCCCTGAGATTTCCCTTTAAATCCATCGCACCCTTTACAAGATAGCCGTCCTCCCTGGAAGGAATCGTCACAGAAGCATTTGCCTCCTGGTGCGCACCATTGGTGTCTAAAAATGCTCTGGAGATATTCACGATTTCCCTGCCTCTCCAGTTCATAACCAAGCGGGGATTTTCGGTCACCGTTGCAACCACCACCGCCTCCAGATTCTCCTCCTGAGCAAAGGCAAGCATCCGATCAGCATTCTCCGGGTCAACAACAATCGCCATTCTTTCCTGGGATTCGGAAATGGCTAATTCTGTTCCGTCCAGCCCGGCATATTTCTTCGGTACCCGGTCCAGCTCAATCTGAAGTCCTGCTGCCAGTTCACCGATGGCAACCGATACACCGCCTGCACCGAAGTCATTGCATTTTTTAATCAGGCTGCTTACCTCTTCCCTTCGGAACAAACGCTGGAGCTTACGCTCTGTCGGAGCATTACCCTTCTGAACCTCTGCACCGCAGGTTTCAATCGATTCTGTCGTATGGCTCTTCGACGAACCGGTGGCACCTCCACAGCCGTCACGCCCGGTTCGTCCTCCCATTAATATAACTACATCCCCCGGATCGGAGTTCCCGCGGATTACATTCTTACGTGGTGCCGCCCCCATCACCGCACCGATCTCCAGTCTCTTGGCTGCATAATTCGGATGATAGACCTCATCCACCAGACCGGTGGCCAGACCGATCTGATTGCCATAAGAGCTATAGCCTGCTGCCGCACCGGTACAGATCTTTCTCTGGGCGAGCTTGCCCTTCATCGTATCCTTCACCGGAACCGTAGGATCTGCCGCACCGGTTACACGCATTGCCTGGTATACATATCCCCTGCCCGACAGCGGGTCACGGATGGCACCGCCCAGGCAGGTTGCCGCACCGCCGAAGGGCTCTATTTCCGTCGGATGGTTGTGGGTCTCATTCTTAAAGAACACCAGCCATTCCTCTGTCCTGCCGTCAATTTCCACCGTGACGATAACAGAACAGGCATTGATCTCATCGGATACTTCCATATCCTCCAGTTTCCCTTCCGCCTTCAGCTTCTTCATAGCCAGCAAAGCCAGATCCATCAGCGAGATATATTTATCGTCCCTGCCGGCATACAGCTTCTCTCTCTCCCCAAGATAGCTGAGGTAGGCTGCGCGAATCGGCTCGGTATAATCACCTTCCTCGATACATATCTCCTTCAGCTCAGTTAAAAAGGTAGTATGGCGGCAGTGATCGGACCAATAGGTGTCCAGAACACGAAGCTCCGTCATGGAAGGATTTCGCATTTCATCCTTGCTGAAATAATTTTGTATATGCTGAAAATCCTGAAAGGTCATGGCCAAATTCAAGACTTCATACAATTCCTGTAAGCTCTTTTCCTCCAGCTCTGTAAATCCCTCCAGGATAATCACATCCTCCGGCTCGTCAAACTCCGTTACCAAAGTCTTAGGTTTGCTCTCTTCCGCCTCTCTGGAATCTACCGGATTGATACAATAGCCCTTGATACGGTCAAATTCCTCCTCAGACAGATCACCGGACAGAATATAGGCAGTGGCCGACCGGATTACCGGTTCTTCCTTCTCATTCAATAGTTTAACACACTGCTGTGCAGAATCTGCCCTCTGATCAAATTGACCGGGAAGATATTCCACGGTAAAGATCCGGTCCCCACCGACGGAGGGGAAATGCTCTTCGTACAGCATATCCAAAGGCGGCTCTGAGAAAACTGTTCCCAGAGAGCTCTGATAAGTTTCCTCACTGATGTTTTCTATATCATAGCGGATCAAAACACGAACTGCCGTAAGACCCTTGGTGCCAAGATAGCTTTGCAGCTCTGTTCTTAATTCCATTGCTCTTACCGCATACGGTGTCTTCTTTTCCACATAAATTCTTCTTACGCTATTCATGAAACTCCCCCACTCTTTCACAATCTTGCAAATTTAGGCAACTGCACAAACTGCTTCCTTTCCTTCAGGCGATTTCCGTCTTCTGCAACCGGGCTTCCTCCCTGCGGTTATCATTCCCTTGCATTATAGCATAACATGTCTTATAATCAAAATTAATATATGTTAATCCTTTTATTAGGTTTGCTAATAAGCATCTCTGACGGAGCAAACAAATATAATCAAAAAATTCCGGATGCTAAAAATGAAGGTTGAAAGAAATGTTTTCTCAACCTCAAGCTTTGTGCTGCATAATTTAAACGCAGATGGTATTTGCACAAAGCTTCATATGCGCAGAAACATGCGCAGGAACGGAGGTAATCATGGATATTAATTATGAATTGTACAAGGTCTTTTATCATGTGGCAAAAAGCCTGAGCTTTTCCGAGGCGGCAGATACCCTCTATATTTCCCAATCTGCAGTGAGCCAGTCCATTAAGACCCTGGAAAAGCGCCTGAACCAAATCTTGTTTATCCGCAGCACCAAGCGGGTGGCATTAACCAAGGAGGGCGAACTGCTATTAAAGCATATCGAGCCCGCCATTAATCTGATCAGCCGCGGAGAGAATCAGCTCTGCGCCGACCCTAAGAGCGGTGTTCAGTTAAGAATCGGAGCAAGTGATACCATCTGCCGCTATTATCTGGTACCCTACCTGAACAATTTCCATAAAAAATATCCCAATATTCACATCAAGGTAACCAACGCCACCTCACTGCAGTGTGCCAAGCTACTGGAGCGAAACGATGTGGATGTTATCGTAACCAATTCTCCCAACCCCGCCTTGAACAATATGATGCAGATTCTTCCCGTAAAGGAATTCCGTGATATTTTTATTGCCAATCCGGATTCCTTTCCCCTGACTGAACGTCCGATTGGACTTACGGAGCTGCTGCACTATCCCATTCTGATGCTGGATAAGCGTTCCACCACCAGTATGTTTCTGCATAATCTCTTCTTAGAGAACTCTTTGGATCTGGTTCCTGCCATTGAGCTTAGCAGCAATGACCTGCTGATTGACCTGGCGAAAATCGGTCTTGGAATTGCCTTTATTCCGGATTTCTGTGTCAAGGAACTCCGTGACCTGGCTGTAATTCACACTGACCGCGAGATTCCTTCCCGCAGGCTGGTGGCCGCTTATAATACGGATATTCCGATGTCGGATGCAGCCCAGTATTTTATCGACAGCCTGACGGAAAACCAGCAATAAAGTATGCGGTTACCTCAAAGCTATTTCTCCGGCCAAGAGAGGCAAGCCGGGCTATCGCCCGGGCCGCCCCAAGTCCCTCAAATGTTGTATAAGAATAACAGCCCAGTTCCCGACAGATGATGCATCTTGCAGGGAAACGGGCTGAATCTGTTCCTTATTTATTGTTACAGAGATACCTCTATTGATTCAATTCCTTAATGCGGCGCTGAATTATGGTATTATAGTTGAGTACCTTTCTCTGATACTCCTCATTCATATATCTGGAGGTTATCATGAAATCTGCCGTTGCCTTGTTATTGGCAACCGGAATATCATAGACCGCGCAAATACGCAGCAGAGCCTTCACATCCGGATCATGGGGCTGGGATTCCAGGGGGTCCCAGAAGAAAATGACAAAGTCTATATTCCCTTCAACAATTCTGGAACCGATCTGCTGATCTCCGCCAAGGGGACCGCTGTTGTATGCCTTAACCGGCAGCTCTGTTTTATCTGCAATCATACGTGCAGTGGTGCCGGTACCGCACAGAAAATGATTCTTTAAGATATTCTTATTCGCCTCCACCCATTCGACTAATTCCTTCTTCTTGCTGTCATGAGCTATGAGTGCGATATGTTTTTGCTTCTCAATCGTAAAGCTGATGTATTCATCCTGAAGCATATGTTTTCCTCTCTTCCATTCCGTAGTATCATATCATGAACATAAACCATGCACTGTTCACCTACACCTTAATCATATTGTGATGAAAATACTTTCTTCTATTTCATCATATAGGAAAATCACATCCGATGCAATAGCTATTAAGTTAATAACTTGTAAAACAATTCGATAATAATTGAAATTAGTATTATCATTTATTATCTCAAATAATGTTACTCTGTAATTATAAACGGGTGCTGCAGCACCCCTGACTCCTGCTGCAACACCCATCTCATATCTTAACTTAATTCAAAATATTCCACAACTTGACACTACGTTCCTCCCATCGATGGTATTCCTGCCCGGATCAGCCAACGGTATTCTTGTTTCCATCGATCGATGTATCTTACTTCATCAGCTTCTTGAATTCATCCGCAACAAACTGTACCTGCGTTCCTATTACCACCTGTACGCTGGTCTTGCTGGGTCTGATAACACCGGCAACTCCCGCTGCTTTAATCTTCTTCTCGTCAACTGCAGTATAATCGCGAACTTCGATACGAAGTCTGGTAACACAATTATCAATAGAGGTAACATTGATCTTGCCGCCAAGACCTTCCAGGATTTTTGCTGCCACTACTGCAAAATCGCTGTTGGAAAGTGTGGTGTGCATTTCTTCATCACTGATATCATCATCTTCCCTGCCCGGTGTCTTCAGGCCGAACTTGGTGATAATAAAGCGGAAGATAACATAGTATACCCCAAAGAATACCAGACCAATGGGAAGTAACAGCCAGGGATTCAGAGCCATCGGCGCTTTCAGGCTTAAAATAAGATCAATTAAGCCTGCGCTGAAGTTAAAGCCCGCCCTTATCGGTAACAATGCTACAATAAAGCAGGAGATACCCATTAAGATTGCATGAACTAAGTACAATACAGGAGCCAGGAACATGAAGGAGAATTCCAGAGGTTCTGTTACACCTGTCAGGAAGGAGCAGAGTGCTGCTGCCATAAGTAAGGAGGCTGCTACTTTTTTCTTATTGGTCTTAGCGGTATGATACATTGCAAGGGCTGCACCGGGTAAACCGAACATCATTACCGGGAAGAAGCCCGACATATACATTCCGGTTTCTCCAAGAGTACCTTTGCCTGACCAGAAATTAGCGAGATCATTGATGTCCGCCAAATCAAACCAGAATACATTATTTAAAGCATGGTGCAGACCGGTGGGGATCAGCAGACGGTTTGCAAAGCCGTAGATACCTGCACCTATTGCACCCGTGCTGATGATAGCCTTACCGAAAGCTACCAATGCTCCATACACGAACGGCCAGACAAAGAATAATACCAAGCTTGCTAAAACAGTAATACCCGCTGTTACAATGGCTACAAAGCGCTTTCCGCCA
This sequence comes from Bacillota bacterium, assembly GCA_023437885.1. Taxonomy (GTDB): domain Bacteria; phylum Bacillota; class Clostridia; order Lachnospirales; family Lachnospiraceae; genus Mobilitalea. The sequence goes on from JAEZFH010000379.1 coordinate 6,654, forward strand.
AAGAAAGCCAGGGCAGCCGGCAGCTTGATGTTCTTGAAGCGGTTATAACAATTGGCTCCGATTAAGCCGGCAAGGATACCAATGAATGCATTTTCAATTTTACCAAATGCAATATTAGCCTCTGCACCTGTAAACAGTGCCACTGCACCGCTGGATAACAACGTGGTGAACATCAGCCAGGATACCAACCCGGCAAGTCCGGCAGTTCCGTCATTGTCATCGGACATGCCAACAGCCACACCGATGGCAAACAAAATAGCCATGTGATCAATAATCGCGCCACCCGCTTTAATCAGGAACGCAGCTGCAACATTGTTAGCACCCCATCCGGTTGGGTCAATCCAGTATCCGATACCCATCATAATACCTGCTACAGGCAAGCATGCTACGGGCAGCATTAGTGATTTTCCCAGTCTTTGCAAAAACTTCATCATATAGTCTACTCCTCCTTAAAATATGCTGTTATACAGCATTTATTTATTTTATAAATTTTCATTTAAGAAAATCCTAAGCTTTTCCGAGGCTTCGGCCTCGTCGGGACCGTCAATAAGAAATATAACCTCTTCCCCCTTCTTAACACCAAGAGCCATGATCCCCAGGATGCTTTTTGCGTTTCCTTCCATTGCTCCCTTTTTTACCGTAATATTGCTGGCATAAGCGTTGATTGCCTTTACCAGTAATCCGGCCGGCCTTGCAAACCGATTTCATCCATTACAGTATGTTTGATTTCTATCAAGCTTCCGTCCTCCTTTCCTGACCCGGTTTGCTGCATCATCTTTTGATTGTCAGCACTTTATCCAGCTCTTTTACAGTTCCGCCCGGATAAGGCAAAATCTCCGAAAAATCCGCCGTATTGCAGATTACCATGGGAGTAATCAGGTCATAGCCCTTATTCCTGATTTTATCCAGCTCGAATTCAAGAAGCAGATCCCCGGCTCTCACCGTATCGCCTGTCTGTACATATGCTTTGAAATGCTCTCCCTGCAGCTTGACTGTATCCAAGCCGACATGAATCAGAAGCTCAACTCCGTGAACCGATTGTATGCTCACGGCATGCTTTGTCTCAAAAAGCAGAGATATCGTGCCATCCACCGGAGCAACTACCCTTCCCTTACTGGGCAATATGGCAATTCCGTCCCCAAGAATCTTTTCTTTGAATACCGGGTCGCCCACTTCACTTATCGCATGGAGCCGGCCTGCAATGGGAGCCTTTATTTCCAGTCCTTTGTCTTTTCCCAATCCTAATCTCTCTATCCAGGTATTTAACATGCTGTCCTCCTAATTCCTTGAATGATTTCCCAATACCACCCGCCGGATGTGTATCGATAACATGGCAAGCTCTTCCACAACGATGACATCTTCAAAGCTAACCTTCAGATAATCCGCAATTCTCTCACTGCAATTGAATTCCAGGGGGTAGAGATTCCTCACCATCTCACAGAACTCCGTATCGATGTTATTCAACTGCTCCCTGCTTAAAATCCGCTGAACCAGGAAGCGAAGATGGGTAACAAACCGTTCATAGTGAAGTGAGCTTTCCTCCAGTGTAATGCCAAAGTCATCCTTAACAAGCTGCAGTATCTGCGGCAGCAGCTTGGTTATACTCATTGTTTTACTCATAACCGTATTGTATTCCGCATTGACAATATGAAGGGCGATGGATGCCGCTTCATCTACCGGAAGCCGGACGCCCAGCCTCTTATCAATGAGTGCCACCGCATATTCCCCAATCAAGTATTCCTGCCGGTAAAGCCGCTGTACATCCCACAATAATGGATTATCAAACATCATGTCCTGCCGGAAGCGCTCAATGGCAAAATTAATATGGTCTGTCAACGTGATATAAATATTGGGGTTAAGTCTGCGGTTCAGCACCTTATCCGCATATGCAATGATCTCATTGGAGACCTGGATATGCTCCAGCGGAAGATTTTCAACCAATTCTTTAAACTTATCGACTGCATTCTGGCTTTCCAGGTAAAATATCTTTTCGATCAGTGTCGGATCAATTTCCTTGCCCTGCTTGGCCTGGAAGCCGATCCCTTTACCCATAACGACTACTTCCTTCCCCTTGGAGTCGAAGGCACTTACCACATTATTATTGTTTACGCGTTCTACTTGCATCTGAAACCTCCAACGTTATTTACCACAATAAAAAAAACCAAATCCATGGAATCTTAGTATTCCATAAAATTTGGTTTTGCCTGCATCCAGTAACAATCCAATTATTCAACTGAATCTAATATATCAATAAATTTACTATATGTCAATACGGTTTTAAAATTTTCTTTGTAATTTCTCACCAATGCATTCATCCGCTTTGGCGGGTATCTGATGATAATGCACAAACAAACGAAGTTATCGCCCCTTCTTATTCCTGCCGTAGTTTTACTTTGCTCTTGCCGGTACGAAATGCTTCTATTACCGGAAGCATAACCGCTGCTACGATACCTGCCGAAAAGCCTGTGTTATATAAATTCATTCCCCCATGCAGAATTCCGGAATTGAGAACCACAGAAGAATTGATGAAGCCGGCAATCACTCCGTAGATCCATCCGTAATGCCCTCCAATCGGTGCCAGGCCGGTTCCGAATAATGCAGCCAAAAGAATATGCGGATCATTGATATGCCATATCTTAGTAATACTCCCGATGACGACACCGATTAAGATCGGCAGAATATTCTTCACATGCTTGCCATAAGCACCGAAGCACATTACCGTCAGAATTCCTCCGATGGTGGGACCATTCAGGGCACCGCCGACCAATAGAACATAGCCTAAGGCAAGGAAACCGTTCAACCCCATATTGAACAATGCAGTTCCAAAATCCGCCATGGCAACAAAATCACTTGCCGCTACTCCCGAATAAGTAAACAGTTGTCTTATCGGCTTAAGACTTCGGCCGTTCAGAATAAAACCGAGGATCAGCATCGATAGGAACATGGCAAATAGCAGGATGCCAAAGAGCCGGTTATTCCCCTCGCTCCAGATCAGACGGCTGTAGGAGACAAAGCCGTAAGAACGGAAGATGGATACATAAATTGTACCGATCAACCCTGCCGTAAAGCCCACATTATACAAGTCAAACCCCCTATGTACCTGGAACAGATATGCGGCCAGAGGCGGCAGGATAAAGCCTATACTTAACCCAACTCCCAATCCCAGCAGGATTTTTATAGGCAGGACAAGCTCCAATCCAAAGAATATTTCTGACAGGATCGGTGCGAGGCTTGTTCCAAAGAAGGCAGTACAGATATGCTTGGAGAGCTTCTCTTTTTTATATACCGCATAACATACCACACCAAGGATAATAAGCCAGATATTCATTAAGTTTTTTCCAAATAATGCGAAGCCGCCCATCAGATAAATTGCTGCGATGGAGATTCCACTGATTTCAACCTTTAAGAAGTATAAAATAAGAATGGTAAGAAGCATTATAACACCGGCATTGACGAAGGCAGCTCCGATGCCGCCGATTTCGACATAGTCCGTAATCAATACATCCGGCTCGACGATAATCCGGTAAATCCCATGCGCAATGCTCTGCGGAGTATCAATCGCCAATCCGAATAACACAAATATCAGCGAGTAAATTGTGAATATACCGTATTTCATCCTGTTCGAAACAGGCGGTATCTCATTTCTCATAGAAAGTAATTGTTTTTCTTTAACAAAGTGCTCTCTTTGTCTTCGCCCCATAAACTCTCCTATTATTTTATTAAGTTTCCTTTCTGACACCACCTGCAGAGAAGAAGTTTCCTTACAGAGTGTATGAAAATTATATCATAATATTTTAATAGGTTCAATTCAGAATAGCTATAAAAGTCAACTTTTATAATTCTTTTTCGGCTTTGCAAAAAAATCAGGAGAACAGCAGCCTGGCCATCCTCCTGACAGATATGGATCAGATACATATAATCAAAGGTTTTACTGTCCTTCCTCAGGGAGAACCTTCTCTCTCATTGCAGATATAATCATATCATGAACTTCGTTCCTGATCTCCAGCCCCGATCGCATGCTTGTGAACAAGTTCGCATCCTGCTCCCTACGCTTTTTATATCATCTCCTGCCTTAAGGCATCTATAATATTTTCTTTTCGTACCTTGCTGCTGGAATACAGCATCGCAATCCCTACGATCAGAAATACCGATATAATTGCAACTCCGATACTGGTGAGAGGAAGGGTAAAGCCGAATTCGAAGCTTTCCAGCAAGGTTCTGTAGATGAGATACATCACAGCAATACTGAGCGGAATTCCATAGATCAATGCCTTGATGCCATAGAAAATACTCTCATAATTCAGCATCCGGTTAAAGCTCTTAGGAGTAATCCCCACCGATTTCAGCATGGCAAACTCTCTTTTACGAAGCGTAATGCTGGTGGAAATGGTATTAATGATATTGGCAATGCAAATCGCTGTTATCAACACCAAAAAGGCATAGGTGAATACGGAAATTAACAGCATCATCTGTTCCTCCCGCTGCCGGTAAAGATACAGGTTATAAAGGCTGAATCTGCTGGCTCCCACACTATCCTGAAGCTTCTCCATCGCCTCTTGAAGCTTCACCGGGTTCTTGCTCTGGAAGAAGACCTCGGTACTCCTTAATTCCTTCTCTGTCGGGGATGCCTTCTCCATTAGCCCGTCCAGGGCGTCTTTGGACATTATGATATGAAAAGTCGCTCCGCTGCCGGAGGACAGAATTCCCATGGGCAATTCGCCGGTGGTACCTATCACCCGGACTGTACCGATGGCATCCTCGGAAGAATTCTCAGCCGAAAACATCAGCTCATATTCCCTTCCCGGTTCCGTCCTTACTGCCTTCGTCTCAACATATCTATCCTCCGCAGCATCCTTAAATGCAACCTGGTCTATTACGATTGCCACCGGCTGCTTCGAATCGGCAAAGAGCTTATAATCCACTCCCGCAATCTTCGCATATTCCTTGAGGGCCTCTTTCTCCAACGCATTAACAATAACCTGATACTGATATTTTCCGTCCTCTTTCGGAGCTGCTCCGCTCTCCTTATAATAATCCGGAGTATCTGCTTCCTCAATCCAGGTAAACATGGCAACACTGTCCACCCTGGAATATTCCCTGATATTCTCTAACGAGATGAGCTTACGGACCATGTCCTCCTTCTCTTCGTCGTTTCCATTGACCTGGGCAGTAATGTCAAAATTAATTCCATCCTGTGTCATCGTATAGGATTTCCTGATCATATCCGTAAATTGGGTTACTACCAAAAACAGCAGCATGCTGATGACCAGAGAAAAAATCGTTGCCTGATACCTGCCCCTGCTTCTTTTAAGATTTTTTAAACCCAGATCACCCTCTATGCCGAAGATTTTGCGGGTAATCCTCGAGGTTTTAACCTGCCTTCCGGTGATTTTTATCTCTGTGGATTGCCGGATTGCATCAATAGCGGATATATTGGATGCTTTTCTGGCCGGCAGGTAGGTGGATATTAATATTGTCACCGAGGATATGATCACCGATGCAATCAAGGAGGATGGATATACCGTTAAATGAAAGCCCGAGGATACACCCAATGCCCCTTTTAAGACTGGATTAATGCACAGATAGGTTATTCCCAGTCCCAGATATCCGGATATAATTCCGATGGGTATACTGACCGCTCCGATCACTGCGCCTTCGAAGAATACCGAATTCCTCTTCTGCCGCCTTGTCGCCCCGACGCTGGACAGCATTCCCAAATACCTGGACCGTTCCGCCACGGATATGGCAAAGGCATTATAGATCAGTGCAACAGAGCCAAGCACTATGATAACCATGATAATCCCAGACAGCGTATAGATCATCCTCTGCACGTCACTGTCTGCATAGATTCCGTAATACCGCAGCAGCTGATTATTAAATATAATCCCTGCCGCAGGCAGAATCTCTTTTGCATTATCAAAAAGCTTATTATTTATTCTGCCAAACAGGACCGAGGCGTTACACTTCTCATCACTGGCAATCGTATTTTCATCCAGGTAGGATATGGCAGTATATCCCGGAGCCCACGGATATTCCCATTCGGGGCTCTTAATAATCCCCACAATCGTGTAATTCCTTTCTTCTTCCTCCGCCAGATACTCTGCAACCTCGTCTCCTTCTCTGATGATGCTGTCTATCTGCCCCAGTTCCCCGTCCTCCACTTCCTGGTCAGTCTCTCTATGACCGATGGAAAGGCTTATTCTGTCCCCGATCCTGTAATCCACTCCCGCATTCGCAAGAATTGCGTCAGTGATCACCAGTTCCTCTGGACCTGCCGGTAATCTTCCCTCCGTCAGATCGATGGGAAAGTGCTCGAAGCCGGCCTGATTGTATTCCATCACATACAGGTAGGGCTTATTGCTATTGCTACTGCCTTCCAGATATGCATAGCCCCGTATCTTTTCCAGGATGGTGGTCTTGACTCTGGAATCCGCCTGGATCGTCCCCAGATCTTCCCTGGTTACATCAATGTATTTGGCATGCCATTCCCCATTCTGCTGAATGCTGTCCCGGATCATGATATCCAGAAAGGATAGCCCCAGAGTAGCTACCGCTGTAATCATAGCCGCAGAGATTATGGTTCCGATGATGGTTACAAGGGTTCTCTTCCGGTTCAGCATCAGCTGGCGCAGTGTCAGTTTATTCACAATATTCATGGACGGATCACCTCATTCTTCACAATGCGTCCATCCTCAATGGCTATAATTCGGTCTGCCTGCAGCGCAATACGTTCATCGTGGGTAATAACCAGCAGAGTCTGGCGGTAGGTCCGGTTGAACATCTTCAGCAGCTCAATAATCTCACTGCTGTTTTTGCTGTCCAGATTACCTGTGGGCTCGTCGGCCAGCATAATCGCCGGATTATTGATCAACGCCCTGCCGATGGACACTCTCTGCTGCTGGCCGCCGGACAATTGATTCGGCAGGTGCTTCAGCCGGTTCTCCAGATCCAGGGCTTTCACTATATTTTTCATCTGTTCCCGGTCCACCTGCTGCTCATCCAGCAGCAATGGCAGAGTGATGTTTTCCTCTACGCTGAGCACCGGAATCAGATTATAGAACTGATATACCAGTCCAATCTGTCTGCGGCGAAAGATTGCCAGCTGTGTCTCATTCAATTGATAAATATCCGTGTTATCCAAATATACTTTCCCGCCTGTCGGACGGTCCACTCCTCCCAGCATATGAAGCAGTGTTGATTTACCGGAGCCTGACGGACCGATAATGGCAACAAACTCACCCTTCCTGATGCTAAAGCTTACATCGTCTAAGGCTTTAACCGCTGTTTCACCGGAGCCGTATTGCTTGGATAAATGCTCGACTTTTAATATTTCCATGATTGACCTCCCTGTTATCAACCGGTACGTGCTAACTGACCATACGGCTTCTGCCCTACCGGCTGCATTGTCACAATACAAAGTTTATCCCTTCAACATGACGCTCCGATGACTTTAATATGACAATTCTGTCACATTCGCAGCTTCGCATATCAAAGTCCTATGCTCTTGAGATGCTTTGTTCAGATGATGACTGTCTCCTGATTGCAGGTGCAGAGAGACATAACATTTCAAATAATTTGCTTATAAAATTTTATTACAAAGCAGGTTCCCTGCCCTTGCAAGCTGCTTACACTGATATCGCCGTTCTGCCCATGAATTATACTGTGTGCCATAGCCAGGCCGATGCCCACACTTTCCTCTGACGCATTCCTGCCCTTATAGAATCTCTTAAAGATATAGGGTAGATCCTCTTTAGCTATTCCTTTGCCGGTATCCGTTATGATAATGCCGGTATAGATGGGATTATCCTCGGTCCGGATCGTGATGCATCCTCCCGGCGGAGTATGCTCGATGCAGTTTTTCAAGACGTTAATTAACGCTTCTGCCGTCCAGTTTTGATCTCCCAGGAAGGAAACCTTCGCATTCTCTTCCAACACCAGTCTCTGCTCCTTAAGCTCCATGGGTATCCATAAGGGTCTCATTGCCTTCTCTATCAAGGCCTCCACTCTCACAGGCTCTTTCTTAAAGCGGATGGTTCCGGCATCAATTTTAGACAATTTCAGCAGGGAGGTGAGCAGCCACTCCATCCGTTCCAATTGGATATTCAGGTTTTTGGTAAACTCTTTCCGCTTGTGCGGTTCCAGCTCACCGCTTAAGACATCCGTTAAGACCATCATTGAGGTGAGCGGCGTTTTGAGCTGATGGGAAATGTCGGAGATCGCATCGGCTAATTGCTCCTTCTCCGTCTGCAGCTGATCTGACTGCCTGGAAAGGATTAAGGTCATCTTATAGATTTCATTCTTCAATATACTGAGCTCCCCCTCCGCATTATCACGAATATCCAGGGAGTAATCGCCGCTGTAAATCCGGCGCAGATATCCGGAAAGCTCCTTGATGTCCGCATATCTTTTTCGCGAGCCCCACAGGAAAATCAGGCTGAGCAGTACTGCCGTCAGCAGCAGGCAGCCTCCGGCAAGGGGATGGAAAGAGAAGGCGGCAACGCTGCCGGCAATTGTGATCCCGGCCATTGCAAATAACATATGTCTATAATATTTATTTCGCAGCATACTTATCTCCATTCTGCTGCACCCTGCGAGCTTGGACGGCAGCACAATATTCCTTTTCACATTAATCACCAGCCTTATATCCCAAGCCCCGGACGGTCTTGATTATCGCCGGATTCTGAGGATCCTCCTCCAGCTTGTCCCTGAGCCTTTTGATGTATACCGTCAGGGTATTGTCATTGACAAAATCCCCCGCCACATCCCATATCCCTTCCAGCAGCTGGTTCCGGGACAGGACTCTTCCCTCGTTGTTAGCGAAGGTCAATAACAGGCGGTATTCCAAGGCTGTCAATATTACCTCCTGCCCATGCTTATAAACCTTTGCATCCATGGTATTGATACGGATATGCTCCAGTTCAATGATGTTTCTGGCTCCCGTATCCTTCCGGTATCTGCGCAGAACCGTCTTAATTCTTGCCTGCAGCTCCCGCAGCCGGAAGGGCTTGGTGATATAATCATCCGCACCAAGCTCCAGGCCCATCACCACATTCACTTCATCGTCACAGGCGGTCAGAATAAGAATGGGAATATCCCAGCGTTCCCTTGCCGTCCTGCACAGCTCATAACCACTGCCATCTGGCAAGGTCAGATCAAATAAGCATAAATCAAATTTCTGCTCCCGCAATGCCTTCGCTCCTGCTGCCATATCCTGGCACAGCACGACCGAGTACCCTTCCTGTCGAAGGGCAAATTCCAGGCCGAGAGCTATGGTACTATCATCTTCCACAAGTAATATCTTCAACATACCGCACTATATTCCCTTCCATTGATCTTACTAGCATTTATTTCATATTCATACCCTTATGCACAACGATCCATTCACTCCTCTTTAACGATTCCGGCACCCGTATATATTCAAAAAACAGCAGACAAAAACCTCCTGCAGCATTCTGCCGCAGGAGGTATCTATCCGATATCATATTAAAGCAGCTTCGGCTCGACTTGCTCTGCCACTTTTCTGAAACAGCTCTGCCCGACTTATGTCCGTTTTCAATTGGCTAATCTCCGCTTCCGGTTGGCCGGCATGGACAGCTTCGGATTACTCAACCCCAAGAACAGTATTGGTCACCGCTCCTGCAGAATAGGTGAAGGTTACTGTATCGCCTGCATTGTAACGGATGATGCCCGGGAAGTCACCGATCTCCACATCATAGATTTCTTCATTGTTGCTTAACAAAATATAATAATGGGAATTGCCATCCACCACACAATCGGCAATCTTATCAATTCTTCCGGTGATTTTGGGCAGCTTCGAGGTATCGGCAACGCTGATCCCACTGGATTTCAATAATTCCAGATAGGTTCTCTCACACTCATTCACCGTATCCCCGATCGCAACAATCTGATACTTGGCGATATTAACCATGGCATACTTCTTCACCAGTCCCGCCGCATCCTTTAAGGCAATGAAATAGGTGGGTTCCCCTCCGGTATTAAGCAGCAATGGGAAGGCTGCCGTATAACCAAGATG
>JAEZFH010000433.1 GCA_023437885.1 Bacillota bacterium
TGAAAGATTCCCCAGCGCCTTCTGTTCCCGGATCAGAGTATTCACCAGATCTCCATCCTCGCAATGGACCCCGATGATTCCTCCCTCCTCCTTGACCGCCTTAAGGATCTCATACATCAGACCCGAATGAACCTTGAGACTGTCATAGGCCATGTAAAGCTTATAGGAGGTGATACCTGCCCCGGTCATTTCCTTAAGTTCCTCTTTGGTGCGCTCATTCCAGTCACTGATGGACATGTGAAATCCATAATGGCAGGAGGACTTGTTCTGTGCCCGCTCATGCCAGGCCTGCAGTGCTTCCCCCAGGGTCTCTCCCCTGTTCTGGGTCGCAAAATCCAGCACCATGGTAGTTCCGCCGGCTACGGCTGCCCTGGAGCCGGATTCAAAATCATCAGCGGTAAAAAAGTCTCCCGCATCCAGATCAAAATGCGTATGGGTATCGATAAATCCGGGAAAGATCAGCTTTCCTGCCGCATCAATAACCTTTTCACCCTGAGCAGGTAAATCTTCACCCAGCTCGGCAATGGTTTCCCCGTGGATCCGGATATCCATTCTGGCACTTTGTTCGGCGGTTACAACGATTCCGCCTTTGATTAAAAGGTCCATAAATTCACCCCATTTCTGCGCTGCTTTTATGGCTGATTTATAGAGCTATACGCAGGAGCAAGTTTGTGTACGCAGCGCAGACACAAACTTGCCGAAGGAAGGGCCAGGCAAATTCCTTCGCTCTTCCCAAGGATTTTAATCTTTCCAAAATCCTTTTCACCCTGTCACAAATATTAATTAAAGTGTCAAAAGCACTAAACTGCAATTCCGATAGAAGACATTGCCTCATAAGCAAGCTTACATACTCAATATCTCATATCAACATTTGAGGTGCTTTGACACCTTAATTATTTAATAAGTTGCTGCGTGCTTCTTGATACTTCAATCAGATTATTGAAGCAGCAAATAGCGGTAATCATGATAAACTGCAAGCATTAGATTCTTGATTTCAACAGGCAGGTCGCAGAACACATCATTCAAATCCGCATCCTGAATCTTTCCTCCAAGTCTTACGCGGAATATCCCTTTTTCCATATCCAGAGGCACAAAGCCATGATTTTCGCTGTCGTTAAACTCTTCAACTGTTCTGAATAAGGTAAATTTCTCCTTGTAAGGGGAACTGTCATAAGGGCAGAAGCTGGTACAGTTACCGCACTCATTGCACATATAATCCACATGAATAATCTGCGCCATTTTGGCTCCTGGAACCAGCACCGAGATGTTGGCACGGTTCGGACATACTTCGGCACAGGCCTCACAGATCAGGTTACATTCCAGGCATCGGCTGCCTTCCTCCTTGTCCTTGCCGGGCATTTCCAGTACACCCTTCTTAGCAGCAATTTCCTTTTCATCCAGAGGGCTCACTATAGCTGTTCTCGGCTTCAGTCCCAGAATAGCATTCACTGCCCTGGACGCGTCCCTGATTGCTTCCACTACGGTAGCCGGACCGTTGGCTCCGTCTCCTACCACATATACATTCGGTGCAGAGGCTTCCATGGTAAAGGGATTCAGTTCGGCAATTCCCCGGCTGGTAGTCTTCAGGCCGAGTCCTTCATAGAAGGAAGCATCTACCTTTTCACCCAGAGAAGCAACTACAGTATCCACATCCAGCAGTACCTCTTCCTCTGTCTCCACAGGTTTTTGTCTGCCGGAAGCGTCCATTTCACCCAGAACCACCTTGCGGCAGATCAGCTTGCCGTCTCTTTGGGCAACCGGTGCCAGAAGCTCCTTTAATTCTACACCATCCTCCAGTGCCAACTCAAGCTCTTCTTCATCCGCAGGCATATATTTTACGGTACGTCTGTATACGATGGATACATTCTCCACACCCGGCATGCGCTTTGCCGCCCTGGCAGCATCCATTGCGGTATTGCCGGCACCGATTACGGCTACATTCTTACCTAGCTTTAGTGTTTCGGGATGATTCCGGCAGGTCTCCAGGAATTCAATTGCATTGATTTCTTTCTCACCTGCGATACCATCGCATGCAATGCCGAGGGGCATTCCCTTATTGGCTCCCACTGCAAGAATAATATACTCAAAGCCGGCATCTGTCAGTTCTTTCAAATCAGTGATCGGATGGTTGAATTCAAACTTGGCACCCATGGCCTTAGCCAGGCTGACATCCTTCTCCACATCCTCCCCGGGAATACGGAATTCCGGTACTACATATCTTACAATACCGCCGGCCTGTTCACGCTTTTCAAATACCGTAACCTGGGCTCCTTCTCTTGCCAGGAAGAATGCACTGGCAATACCTCCCGCACCTGCACCGACTACAGCAACCTTCTTATCCTTATATTTATCCGAGGGCTTCAGTTCCTTAATTAACTCGTCGTAGCCCTTCTTCGCTGCCACTAATTTTGCTCCGCGGATCTGTATGGATTCCTCATAGAAATTACGGGTACATTTGTTCATACAGGTATGGCTGCAGATGGTTCCGGTGATAAAGGGAAGTGCATTCTTATCTGTAATTACTCTGAGTGCCTTCAGGTATTCACCGTCCCTCACCAGCTTAAGGTAGGTGGGAACATCCTGCTCGATGGGGCACTGTCTGTTGCAGGGTGCCATAAAGCAATCGATCAACGGAACCTTGTCCTTGCTCTTTCTGGAGGGCAGCGGCTTTAAGCTCTTTGTATAGTGCTTATCTGTCAGGGCCTCTTCCACCAGCTTCTCCAGTCCTTCCACGTCAACTCCGTTAAATTCCTTATATTCCATTGCCTCCAGCTTATTTGCGATCTGGGTGCCTCTCTGGTAGCCGCCCGTCTTAAGATAGGTGGTAGCCATGGTAACCGGCCAGATGCCAAGACCGAATAATTGATCGATATTAAAATAATCTGCTCCGCCAGAATAGGAGATACGAAGCTTTCCATCAAATGCTCTGGACAGCTTCAGCGCTACCGATAAGGAGAGCGCCCATAAAGCACGGCCGGACATATACATCTCCTCGCTGGGCAGCTCGTTTCTGGTAACATCCACCGGGAAGGTGTTGGTCAATTTCACGCCGAATTCCAGTCCCTCACCCACTGCCAAGTCCTGGAGCCTGTGAAGCATGGGAACCGCATCTTCAAACTGCAGGTCATCTTTAAAGTGGAAATCACCGAAGACCACATATTCATAACCCATACTGTCCATAATACTTCTGGCTGTTTCATAGCCAAGCAGCGTCGGGTTGCATTTTACATAGGTATTGAGGTGCTTCTCCTTCAGCAGATAAGTGGCAATGCTCTCAATCTCCTGGGGAGGACATCCGTGCAGGGTGGATACGGTAATGGAGGTGCATACCTTCGGCGAGATACTCTCAATAAAGGCCTTATCTACCTTCTCAAAACGATCTACATTCTCCAGAAGATAATCCATGCACTCCTGCCATACGGGTGCTTTGCGGGCATCCTTGAGGTGATTGATAAAGGTATCGATCTTCTCTGATTTAATACCGGCCAGATCATAGCCTGCACTCATATTGAATACAAAGCCGTCCTCTGCGCCGAGGCCAAATTCCTTACTGATAATCTTAAGGGCAAACCAGGCCTTTACATATTCCTCCAGTGCCTCCGGTACGCGAAGCTCTGTGGACCATTCGCAGTTATAGCATTCATCCTCAGCCAGAATACAGGGCTTGCTTACGGGAAGATCCTCTCCGTCCAGAATCTGAACTGTCTTTAATTCGAAGAAACGGTTTCCTGCATAATAAGCCGCAACAATATTCTGAGCCAGCTGGGTATTGGGACCGGCAGCCGGGCCAAAGGGCGTCTCCAGCTTCTCGCCGAAGATATACAGCACCTTATCTCCTTGCTTTACAAAGGGTCTGCGGACTCCGAATACCTTTCCTGATTCCTTTCTTTCTGTAAAAATCCAATCCATCAAATTATGGAATGGAATGGGTGTCATTCTGTCTCCCATGCTCGTAAATCCTCCTATCTGTTAATGCTGTTTACACATTCCTATCATTTTCTATCCATGATATTATTCTAACCATGTCCTTGCTGTTACCGCTGTTCTAGCCGTTAATGCTGTCCGCGAGGGCCTGTGCCTGCTGTCTGCAGTCAGCCATTGCCTTTGCCTCGTCAATGTGAAGAAGCTCACGATCCTTCATTAAAAGCTTTCCGTTAATCATGGTGGTAACCACCTTGCTTCCGTTCATTCCGAATACCATATGGCTGTTGATGTTGTTCGCCGTTAAAGGTGTTAACGGATCATAATCTGCTACGATGATGTCCGCAGCAGCGCCTTCCTTCAGCACGCCCAGGGGTGTCTCAAAGTACCGGTTCGCAATCCGGGCATTTCCTTCAAAGAGCATGGAAGGAACCTCTCCCCAGGCTGCATTGGCGTCGCACAGATGATGCTTGTGCAGGATATTGGCAACCTTATAAGATTCAAACATATCGTTGGTATAGCCGTCGGTTCCCAAACCGGTCAGGATTCCGCGGTGATAAATCTCCATGGTAGGCGGGCAGCCGCAGGCATTGCCCATATTGGACTCCGGATTATGAACCACCATAGTATCCGTTTCCTTCAGCAGCTCCATCTCCTGCGCATTTACATAGATACAATGGGCAGCAATGGTCTTGGAACCCAGAATGCCAACATCCATCAGACGGTTAACAATACGCTTGCCATGATGCTTCAGGGATGCATGCAGATCCTCAATTCCCTCGGCCACATGGATATGATATCCTACCGTCTCAGGTGTATTCTCCCTGCAGAAAGCAAAGGTCCGGTCGGAAATAGTGAAAGCGGCATGCATGCCCATCATTCCTTTAAGCATATCATCCGTCTGCTTTGCTGCATAATTTATGAAGTCCGCATTCTCTTTTACGCTGGCTCTCATCTTGTCTTCCCCGTCACGGTCGGACACCTCGTAGCACAGACAGGACCTTACTCCCAGCTCCTTCGCAGCATCCGCGATGGTGAACAGGCTGTTCTCGACGCTTCCAAAGCTTGCATGATGATCAAATATCGTCGTAACACCGTTCTTGATACAATCAATATAAGTAGCTACGGCACTCAGTCTGGTCTGCTCCAGGGTAAGGTGACGGTCAATATTCCACCACAGACCGTCAAGGATATCCAAAAATCCCTCCGGATTATAATTATTAATCGACAAGCCTCTTGCCATAGCGCTGTAGATATGATTATGAGTGTTAATCAGTCCCGGCATAATCAAGCCGCCTTTGGCATCCACCCACTCTGCATCCGGATACTCCTTCTTCAGCACCTCCGCGCTTCCTACCTTCAGAATTCGGGTTCCTTCTACCAGAACAGCTCCATTCTCAATCAAAGGCCTGTCCGTATTCCGTGTTATTACTCTGCCATTCCCAATCAGTATCATAATTATCTCCTTTCTTTCTACATAAATCATCATTCTGGGTACTAAGACCCGGTTTGCAATAAATTTTTCCGGTCGTTGTATGAATTGTATAGTTTGTTTGATCAATCAATCTAATTCATTTTTAAAAAAAATAAAACTAAACAATCATTTTTCAGGTCGTCTTTCATTTAATTGTGATTTTACACAATAATACGCAATTCTTTTGGATGTTTTGTATAAATTAGCATATTATATTTTATACTATTATAGTTTATCACTATCATAATGTAAAATCAAATGAAATTACAAAAAAATTAAAAATTTTATTTTTTGCAGAAAAATGTATTGATTTTTTCTTTTAATATGCTATGATGAATCTAGACATGCGGCTTGATAAAATTTATCCGTAAAACTTCATGCAAGAGTTCCTATCAGATGCATGAAGACTTGTTCTTTTTCTCATAATAAAGAAAGCATACCCGCTTTTCTGAATCTCATACCTGTAATTCAAGGTTCGGCAAAGCTACTTTCTATCATGCCAAATCGCATGATTTCATATGAAATCGTGTGATCTCGTATGATTTCATACGAAAAACACTACTACATAATTTTATTAGGAGGTAATCATGGATAAGATCAAATGGATTCAGAACACCATGCCAAGAACCGCCGATGCCAATCTTAAGGTTATGGACCTGGCTGAAGTAAAGAAGGCCCATGACTTTCATCAGACAATCCCCGGTTATGAAAGAACTCCCCTTGCCAGCCTGCAGCACATGGCTGACTATCTGGGCTTAGGCCAGGTATATGTAAAGGATGAGTCTTACCGCTTTGGCTTGAACGCTTTTAAGGTTCTGGGAGGCTCCTTCGCGATGGCACGCTACATTGCACAGAAGACCAACCGCGATGTGTCCGAGCTTGATTTTGAGACCCTGACCAGCGATAAGCTGAGAGAGGAATTCGGACAGGCGACCTTTTTTACGGCAACGGACGGCAATCACGGCCGCGGAGTAGCATGGGCGGCAAACCGCTTAAAGCAGAAGTCTGTGGTTTATATGCCCAAGGGTTCTACCCAGACAAGACTGGATAATATCAAGGCAGAAGGTGCAACCGCAACCATCGAGGAAGTAAATTATGACGAATGTGTCCGTATGGCTGCCGCTGCTGCTGCAAAGACTCCCAATGGTGTCGTAGTTCAGGATACCGCCTGGAGCGGTTATGAGGAAATCCCTTCCTGGATTATGCAGGGTTATGGTACGATGGCAATGGAAGCAAGCGAGCAATTGGAGAACGCAGGAACCGATTGTCCCACTCACGTATTTGTTCAGGCCGGCGTAGGTTCCCTGGCCGGTGCAGTACAAGGATATTTCGCCAACAAATATCCTGAGAATCCCCCTACGGTTGTAGTTGTAGAGGCGGATGTCGCAGCCTGCCTGTATAAGGGCGCTGTTGCAGGTGACGGCGAAGAATATATCGTAGACGGTGATATGCAGACAATTATGGCAGGCCTGGCCTGCGGTGAGCCCAACACCATCTCCTGGGATATTCTGAAGAACCATGTATCCGTATTCGTAGCTGCACCGGACTGGGTTGCTGCCAAGGCAATGAGAATGCTGAGTGCACCGATTAAGGGTGATCCCCAGGTAGTATCCGGAGAATCCGGAGCCGCACCTTTCGGCATATTGGTAGAAATCATGACCAATCCCGAGTTGGCAGAGCTGAAGAAAGAGTTAAAGCTGAATGAGAATTCCAAAGTACTTCTCTTCTCAACCGAAGGCGATACCGATCCTGACCGTTATAAAGAAATCGTCTGGGACGGAAAACAATATTTATAAGGAGGAAATAACATGGATTTTAACAAAATCAAACAAGCATCCGAAGGCTATTTACCCGCAATGACCAAGTTCTTAAGAGAACTGGTTGCAATTCCCGGCGAGAGCTGCGGCGAAGAAGGACATATCAAGCGCATCGAAGCCGAGATGAATGCGGTAGGCTTTGATAAAGTTGTAATCGACCCCATGGGTAACATTCTCGGATACATGGGAACCGGCGAGACCATGATCGGCTTCGACGCTCATATCGATACCGTTGGTATCGGCAACCGTTCCAACTGGAACTTCGATCCCTATGAGGGCTACGAGAATGACACAGAGATCGGCGGCCGCGGTACTTCCGACCAGTTAGGCGGTATTGTATCTGCAGTATACGGTGCAAAGATCATGAAGGATCTTGGATTATTAAATGATAAATATACCGTACTCGTTACCGGCACCGTTCAGGAAGAAGATTGCGACGGCCTTTGCTGGCAGTATATCATCAACGAAGATAAGGTAAGACCTGATTTTGTAGTATCCACTGAGCCCACGGACGGCGGTATTTACCGCGGACAGCGCGGACGTATGGAAATCCGCATTGACGTTCAGGGTATTTCCTGCCATGGTTCCGCTCCGGAGCGCGGTGATAATGCGATCTATAAGATGGCTGACATTCTTCAGAACGTTCGTGACCTGAACGAGAATGACGCTGCTGATGATAAGGAAATCAAAGGCCTGGTAAAGATGCTGGATGAGAAATTCAACGAGCAGTGGAAGGAAGCCCGCTTCTTAGGCCGCGGAACCGTAACTACCTCCGAGATTTTCTTCACCTCCCCCAGCCGCTGTGCTGTTGCAGACTCCTGTTCTGTATCCCTGGATCGTCGTATGACCGCAGGCGAGACATGGGAAAGCTGCCTGGAAGAAATCCGTCAGCTTCCTTTTGTTAAGAAATACAATGCACAGGTAAGCATGTACCAGTATGACAGACCGAGCTACACTAACCTTGTATATCCGATCGAATGCTACTTCCCTACCTGGGTTATCCCGGAGGATCATGATGTAACAAAGGCAATGGAAGAAGCTTATACCAATCTGTACGGAACCACCCGCAGCGGTGCTCCCGAAGCCGACGCGATGAGAAAGGCCCGTCCTCTTACCGACAAGTGGACCTTCTCTACCAACGGTGTTTCCATTATGGGGCGTAACGGTATTCCTTGCATCGGCTTCGGCCCTGGCGCAGAAGCTCAGGCTCATGCTCCTAACGAGAAGACCTTTAAAGAGGATTTGGTAAAGTGCGCAGCAGTTTATGCAGCTCTTCCCACTCTGTACTGCAAATAATCAATCTGTACTCTAATATCAGGAAGTCTTTTGGAAACAAATTAACCATAAAATATGTGTGATCACCAAAGAAGGGATTGCACCCAATAAAAAGGAGATATGTATGAAATTACAGGATTACATCGATAAGCTGAATAAGTTGGATTTTAAGAAAATGTACAATGATGATTTCTTATTAACCTGGGAAAAGTCCTCAGACGAACTGGAAGCTATTTTCACTGTTGCTGACGCACTCCGTTACATGAGAGAGAATAACATCTCTACCAAGGTATTTGAGAGCGGACTTGGTATCTCCATCTTCCGTGACAACTCTACCCGTACCCGTTTTTCCTTCGCTTCTGCTTGTAACCTCTTAGGTCTTGAGGTTCAGGA
>JAEZFH010000089.1 GCA_023437885.1 Bacillota bacterium
CATCTGTACACTGATCGCAAACCCGGTAAGCTTCCAGGTCTTAAGCTCCCGCTTCATCGCGCCGACCGCTGCAAAGCAGGGCATGCACAGTAAGTTGAATACCATATATGCATATGCCGTTGTTTTATTCGGTATGTCATCCTTCATGGTTGTGAGAGCATTCTCATCACCGCCTTCAAACAAAATTCCTTCCGCATAGATATCCGCTGCTGCTTCCGCATCATAGACTCCATCCTCAAAGCCCAGCTCGGCAAGCTCCTCACTGGAGTAGGAGGAGAAGAAGCCCTCCAGATATTCTGGCGACACATCCTCGTCATATAGCTGGGCAAAGGTAACTACCACATTTTCCTTGGCAATCCATCCGGTGATTATGCCAACGGTAGGTCTCCATTCGCCAAAGCCCAGGGGCTTAAAGATGGGAGCGATGATACCGCTGCCCTTTGCCAAAAAGCTCTCGTCCATCTCGCTCATAATACTGCCGTTCTCATTTGCTTCAGCATTCTTTCCGTTAAAGGAATCGATATTAAAATTAGACAGCACCCATAGCAGAATCGTGGAAAGGAAGATGATGGTTCCTGCTTTGATTGCAAAGTCCTTGATCTTTTCAATCGCATGAATAGCCACACTCTTGCCGGTGGGAATTCTATACTGCGGCAGCTCCATAACAAAGTTGGAGGTCTCGGATTTATAAACAAATTTATTCAGTAATAAAGACACAATAATAGCAACTACAATACTCAGTATATACAGAGAGTAGGTAACCAGGGTTTTATTGCTGTCAGCAAAGAGCACCGATACGAACAAGGCAAAAATCGGCAGCTTTGCACCGCAGGGCATAAAGCCTGTGATGATTGTTGTAATCCGGCGGTCCTTTTCAGATTCCAGTGTTCTGGTAGAGGTAATGGCCGGAACACCGCAGCCGAAGCCCATCAATAACGGGATGAAGGAGCGGCCGGACAGACCGAAGCGGCGGAAGATACGATCCATTACGAAGGCAACTCTGGCCATATAGCCGCTGTCCTCCAAAATGGAAATCAAAAGGAAGAGCACCAGTACCAGAGGGATAAAGCCGATGACTGCTCCAATCCCGGCCATGATACCGTCAATCACCAGGGAGAATACCCAGGGAGAGGCATCCGCCAGGACTCCTTCCAGTAACGCCGTCAAGGCTCCCCAGCCGGTTTCCGCCAGCCCTGCAAGCCAGATACCCGGACTTGGCAACCCTTCTATAAATAAAAAGTTCTCACTGAAGGTGAAGGCAAACAGAAGATACATGACCACAGCAAATACGGGAATCGCCATAAAACGGTTGGTTAATATTTTATCCAGCTTATCTGATTTGGTCTCTACATGACCGGTTTTGGATTTTTTTACGGTATCCTTCACCAGCCTGGTTATGTATTGATACCTGAGGTCAGCTATTTTGGCTTCCAGATCCAATCCGCCGCTCCTCTCTTCCTCGTCGATGATCTGCTTAATTCTGACCTTGGAACCTTCCTCCAGTTCTTCGAATACAACATCGTCAGCCTCGACCAGCTTCAGGGCTCTCCAATAGCTCTCAGCTTCGTCTGCTCCCTTTAACTGCTTCTTAACTTCTTCTATGATTTGGTTCGTCTTATCGTCAAAGATCTCCGGACGCCGGGTCGGTTGTTTGCTCTGCGCTACCCCGGCCACCGCTTTCATCAGCTCTTCCATACCTTTGCCGGTTCTAGCGACAAGCGGAAGCACGGGAACCCCCAGAAGCTTCTCCAGCTTGGCACAATCAATCTTATCACCCTTCGCTTCCACTTCATCCATCATATTAATCGCAACTACCATGGGAATTCCGGTTTCCATGATCTGCAGGGTCAGGTACAGGTTACGCTCAATGCTGGTGCCGTCAACAATATTGATAACCGCATCCGGCCTTTCCTTCACAATATAATCCCTTGCAATGATTTCCTCTGCAGAATAGGGGGAAAGGGAGTAGGTGCCAGGCAAGTCCAGTATGGATAGTTCCTTATTCTTCCGATAAATTCCTTCCTTCTTATCCACTGTGACACCGGGCCAGTTACCCACATGCTGTCTTGCTCCGGTCAATTCGTTAAATAAAGTCGTTTTTCCGCAGTTTGGATTACCTGCTAACGCTATGATATAAGACATATCCTTCCTCCTAATTATTCCACTATAATTTGACTGGCCTCACTTTTTCTCAAGCTGAGCTCATACCCCCGGATATTCACTTCAATCGGGTCACCCAAGGGTGCTATCTTGATTACCTTCACGGTAGCACCCGGTGTTACTCCCATATCCATAATCCGTTTTCTTACAGGGCCCTTTTCCCCGATCGATGTTACAATGCCTTCCTGCCCCGGCTTCAGATCCTTCAGTGTCATGACTTACCTCCATTTATAATTAGATTATTCTACCACTATCATTGATGCCAGACCCCGGTTCAGAGCAACTCTCACACCCTTAATCAGCAGGATTAACCCGCTTGGGTTCTCTCCAAGCACCTGTACACTCTCGCCCCTCATAAATCCAAGGTCCTGAAGATGCTTCTTCATCTCGCTCTTACCCCGAAATTCTGATATCTTCCTGACTTCACCGACTTCCAACATTGCTAGTGACATAATCCTTCCATCCTCTCTTCCATGCGTTTGATAATGATTATCATTTCCATATCCATTGCTATCATATGGCAATCCAGAGAAAATGTCAAGAGGTTTTGATACTGATTCTCAATTATTTATTAAAATTTGTGAAAAAAATATCGATAAACACATTTCAGTGCTTATCGATATCCTAATTTATGGCAGAGGACAATTTCATCCTTCCTGTCATTGTTCTATTTCATTCCTGATTATACTCTCACACCAACTATATCCTCACACCAACTATATCCTCACACCAATATATCTCATACCACTATATTCTCTCGCCATTATATTCTCTCGCCATTATATTCTTACGCCCAGCTGCTGCAGTTCCTGAATAACCTGCTTTTGCTCTTTCACCTGTATGGTATGGAAGCCGAAGGGCTTTGCCCCTTCCAGGTTGGCTGCCAGATCGTCCAGAAATACCGCTTCCGAGGGGTTGATTTCATACTTTTCAATCAAGGCCTGATAGATCTGCGGCTCCGGCTTGATATGCTCTACTTCATAGGAGATAACTCCTCCATCCACATAATTCAAGAAGCGAAAATAGGGCTTGCATGCCTGAAAATGCTTCCTGCTGTAATTTGACAGCAGATAAACCCGGTAGCCGTTCTCCTTCAGCCGTTTTACAAACTCCGGTGCATAATCAAATTCCTTGACAATATCGGCAAAAGAGGCAAAGAAGGCCAAGATCTCCGTTGCAACACCCGGATCCCGGGCAACACTCTGAGCGATTAAATCTTCCTCCTCCTGGCGGCCGCGATCCCATTCATCCCAAAAGCCGCTGAGTACGGTGGCGTTCGCTACCCGTTCTCTGGTCTCCGCATCATAGCCGCAATCTTCAAGATATTCTCTCCAGCGGAAATGAGCCAATACATTTCCGATATCCAATATGACTGTATTAATTATAGTTTTATTCTTCTGAAAAGCAATCCGCGGATCCCCATTCTCCAAATATATGGTGCCGCACCTACGGTAGCCGTTCTTCGTCAGAAGCTTCTGCATAATAACATTATCCTCATGGGTATCGATTTTAATGTTATTGCACCTGTCAAAGCACCAGTCCAGACAAAAGGAGGCCACACCCTTTTTATGGCTGGCGGAGGCAATCCGGTGTACCACTCCGTAGGTACTATCATCCAGCCATTCTCCGTCATATATGGTGATATAAGTAGGATCAATCCCTATTGTAAAGCAAAATACCCCAACGATTTGATCCTCATCCATACAGACATAGCTCCTCTTTGCATCAATATCCGCCGCAATTAAATCCCTGCTTGGATATCCATCCGTCCATTGATGCTGATTGCCGTTCTGTCTCATGTACTCTCTGGCATGATCATAGATTTCCATGACCTTATTCAAGTCCGAATATGCGGTTTGCCTTATTTCCATTCTCTTGTTCCTCCTATCGGTAAGTATGCTTCGTCACCTTGAATATTATAATACCGGAAGAAACGAAAAGCTATCCTTATTCGCTAAAAGCGCAGCTTTAATACTCCGTTTTCATATTTGGCACCCTGCACCTCTCTACTTTTCAGCTTACTTGGGAGAATAAATTTTCGTCTTTCATTCTTGATGGTAAGGGTAAGCT
>JAEZFH010000115.1 GCA_023437885.1 Bacillota bacterium
GAATTACACCTTCACTATATCATTGGTGAGGCTCCGGCGCAAGTAGAAAGGAGCAAATTTACATATGAGTTATATGGTAATTAATGAAGAATTGCGGATCCAATCCTGCAGCATAGCAGATTTATCCCAGGATCAGAAGGAGGATATTTCTGCAGATCTTCAGGCAGGGATTGAAGAACTGTCAATGATCTATGATCCGGTTACCGATACTATCATTCTGAACCAGGATCATGAAAATTTTGAACTGTACAAGCTGGCAGCGGAAACCTTCATGAAGGCAAGCAGCAAGAGGAGATCATCCATAATGAGTAAGATCGGGTGCTATGGCGATGATACAAATGATATGCTGGATCAGATAGCCCGAAGGAGGGAACGGCTACAGCAGGAAAAGCAAGCCCGGGAAATTCGAAGGATATTAGGTGAGCATCCCATTGATCCTTATCTTAAGAATGTAGATATGCTGGGAGTCATTAAGCAGATGCATCCGGACCGATATCCGATATGGGATGAATATGATACCTTCATGTATGGTTACATTCAGGGTATCAGGGCAGAGCGGGTCCGCAGGAAGAAGGTGGCACTATGAGTAGAACACCGATGATCAATGACAGCAGGAAGTGCATGAAATGCAATACATATCATCCCCTGGATCGGGACTATTGCCCGGAGTGCGGCCGGTACCTTTATATCATGGGCAGCATATATCAGCCAAAGACAGGGAAGAAGGTGCAGTGATGAGCATGATTATAACAGTATCCTACGAAACACAGGAAGAGCTTAAGACTGTGCTTACCCTTCTGGATCCGGTGATTAAGGACTGGAATAAGGCCACTAAGAAAACTGGCCAGTATAACAGGGTATATATAAAGACAAGAATCAGGGAGGGTCAGGCTAATGGAAAATGAGGACTTTAAGCAGTACATAATAGAGCAGCTTAACAGGATCCAGGATACAAAGATATTGAAAAGGATTTACCTATTTATCCACACTATAACTGCATAGGTGATAAAAAGAAGGTACGTGACCGGTTGGCTGCGTACCTTTTATAGTTGTAATTAGTAAGGGGTAAGGCTAAAATAAAATTAAATATAAATATATACTAAATCTTTTCTTAAATCTTCATTTATGAGTCTTAGTTCTATCAATTCTATCCATAGAGAACAAAGAGCGTCTCTTAATCTTTTTGTTAGACATTCATCGCTTGGAACTAAACGTGTTGAATTTAATTTACCCGATAGACTATTACAAAATTCATCATACATTCTTTCATCAAATTGATAATTAAGTTCATGCGCATATTTATTTCTCAATGTATTTAAATGTTTTATAGGATCCTTGAGTTCAGGAGGAATAGCATCAAGGGCTAATAATAATTTTAACTTCATGCTGAAATTTATATTGGTACCCAGTTCATTAGGGTGTTTTAAAGTTTTGTTAAGTATTTCGGTTAACTCATACTCTATGTATAAATGTGCCCTTAAAATAATTTGAAGAATACTTTCGCTTTCAGTGTCTTCCATAAATTTATTATATTGTGCTTCAAACTTAGTGAGTATATCAACTAATTGGCGCTCATTTTTATCAGTAAAATCGTTTATTCGCTTCCTGGCTTCTGCCCTATCACCCATAATACTCCTTTTTGTGTAATGTTAATAGTCTTATTATACAATATATACCATATAATTACCACTAATTTATCCCCTTGTTTATTGCACGAAAACGCTAAACTGACCCCTACTATATATCCCGTTTGGTATAGTAGAAATGGTGGTAAGCCGTGTATTTATTAGACAAATAGCTTGTGTAGTCCTACTATAAATGATATAATAGAACTAGAATAAATAAAGATTAAGTACCCCAATGCTTTAGGCAGTGGAAGTCTTATTTTAAGACGTGGGAATAACAGTTCATCCATTCGATGATCCGTTGTTCTTGCGTCTTTTTCGTTTATTCCGGCTCTCCTTTCTCCTTGATGATAAATGCTCCTGAGCATGAGTATAAAAGGCTCTGTTATAAAATGGGGAAGGGATAGCAGCACACAATGATTTTATTGAAAAAGGAGAAGAGAGATCATGAGTAAGAAATCAAATTTAATCAAGTTATTCGGAGAATTCAAGGACCGGTATAACAGCCTGCAGGCGAAGCTTAATGAAATCAAACAGAACAGCGCATACACTGATATCGGTAAGGAGCAGGCCATTAATAAGCTGATGGAGGAGTTCAAGCCTACCGTGCAGCTCTATCATGATAAGGCCCTGGAGCATATCGACGGCGGCCTGGCTGCCTTACAGGAGAAGTGGAAGGCCAACAGCGCTGGTCGGCTTTCCGATGCCGGGTATCAGCTGGGCCTTGCCAATGTGCTGAAGATGTTGGAGACCGGTGCAATCCGTGAGGTGGATGATATGCAGAATATCATTAATACCTACAAGGATGATTACAACGCTATGGCCACAATCAAGAACCTGATTTCCAAGAGTGAGCAGACGATGGATTTTGCCGGTATCATCCCCAGGGATACCAGGGAGTACAATAAGCAACTCCTTGGACAGCTCAGGAACAATGTTGATGTACACATTAACCCCGGCATGATGGTAACCGGTACCGCTACTTATGAAGCTGCAAATCAAGGATTTAATCCGGTATCTATGGCAATGGACAGTATGGCTGATTTTGTAAATACCCGGCTAAATGATGATTTATCGCTATTACAGTAAGGGAGGAGAAGAGCATGCAAAAAGTTAAGAATTATATGATTGCTTATAAAGGCTATGTGAAATCGGAGCAAGAGAAACTCCAGGCGATGAAGGATAGTAATGTGTATTCCCAAGACTATATTGTAGATCAGGAGAAGAAGATGCGCCAGGCATTAGAAGCGAAGAAGCAGGAATACCTGAAGGAGATCAATGAGCGGATTGACAGCAAGTTGTCTTCCATCAAAAAGCCGGATACTTCTACGGCAGAATATCAAGTAGCGGTATCAAATATTTTTACCAAGGTGCAGTTGATCGGCGGTCGACTGACAACGAAGCTCTTAAGTGAAATTCTTGCACCGGCAGTGGAAAAGCAGGATATAGGCACAGTGGAAGCAGTAAGGAGTTTTGTTGAGGGCCTTGCCGACTTCCCCGGAGGAGATCCGGCAAAAAGGCAGCTCCTGGAGTGTGTACCGAGGTTTAGCGATGCGACCGGTCTATTGGAGAATGCCCGCAGCGAGATTACAAGGGCTATCAATGATCCGGGATTTGGTTCCGGCAGCATGAACGCCGATGTAACAATGTATTATCTGGATCAAAGCGGTGTCTTTGATCTGTAAGGAAGGAGGAAAGGATTATGGCGAAGATTTATTCACCCAATGAGAATTATAACAGTCAGTCTGATAATTGCGCTGTACCTCAGGCAACTGAATTCTTCTATGGCGTTGGCTATACAACGGATCCGGTTCTGATCCAGTGGTTTAAGGATAAAGGTTATATCGTTGATGAAACGACAGCCGAAGAGCTGAACGTACTTGATAAACTGCCAAAGGAAACGGTTGTTGAAATCGCTGTCCTGCTGGGTACTGATATCACTGCCTTAACAAATAAAAGGGATATCATTGCCGCAATTAGAGCTTAAGGTTCGTAGCTGCCCCATATGCTCTTAACCGGGTGTATGGGGATTCAGTATAGTATGCAACAAAATGCAACACTTCCAGCATCGAAAAAACAGCGCATCAGCCTATAAATACAGACGGAAACGCTCGTTAATACATTCAGAACGTTGCATACATGTTACAGAATGGTTTACATATGAAATTCCCATGTAATGCTGATTTTTAAGGGCTTTACAGGATTAGGTGTGCGCTGTACAACACCAACTTACCCTTAGTATTTAGTATTTTCCCAAAACAAAAGGAGCGTTACCGTTGCGATATTCAGTAGCCATCGAAGATATTAAAGGAATAATGGATATAAGAGATATCCCTGCTGCCGATTTCCTATGCACTAACGTTCCGATGCATGTGGAGTTTGCCCGGCAGAAGACCGGCTTCGGCCATAAGGTGTTTATGATATGCCCACGGTGTGGCAGCAGGAGGGTGAAGCTCTATGTGTGCAAAGGTGAACTGATATGCAGAGAGTGTTATCCTGAAAGGGTTTATAAGCCCCGACAGGATACTACAGACGGAGGATACCAGGAAATAGCTTACCGTCTGGACCGCCTGGCTGCCAGATATGGCATTCAGATAGAATATCCGTTTTCCTACTATCAGATGATGCTAAAAAAGCCTAAACACATGCATCATGACACATGGGAAAGGATAGCAAGGCAGCTGCAGCTCCTGGAGAATATGAGGTTTCAGGTTTTATTCCTGAAGAGACGCTATTCACCTGAGATTATGAGACGCGCCCTGCGGGAATGTCTTTATATACACTCTCTATCTGATATGAAGGAGTATGTGATAGATTGGGATGCATGCGTTTCATACGTAAGGCGGTTAGATCACAGTATAAAAATGCTCAGAGAGATAAGATAGCTGTTTCGATGTCGAAGCAGTTGCGATATCGTAACTCAATCCTATGCGACGTCGCATAAACCATTTTCGCCAGCGAAAATCTACGGACATCGGATACAGTCTCGCCGGCGCGACTAGACCAGGACAATGGATCCGTTTTTGATATCGAAAATGTGCGCATGCGCACAGGATTGCTTCCGGGATGTTTCTGGTAGTTGCGCCGGCGCAAGTCAGCAATAACATTTACACCGGCGCAATTGGTTTAGAAAATCATTTCTTATGACTTTCTGAAGGTAGTATTGTCGCACTTAGGACAAGGTGGTAATGTATCGGTATTATCATCCAATACAACAACCTGTCCGCATTTTGTGCAAGTGTAAGTACCTTTTCCGGGCTTTTCTCCTGTTGTAGCCATATGGTGTACTCCCTTCTTTTGTATTTCAGCAGTGCCTTGCTGATAAGAAAATAATACCACAATATTCCATCATTTAACAGTTAAATATAAAATAGGGGGTGTTTATTTTGACCAACGAGGAGTTAGTAGACAGGATCCAGCACGGGATTAATGCTCAGGAATACCTGGGGCAGCTCTACATTCAGAATAAGGGCTTCATTGCCAAAGTGATCCGGAAGTACCGTTATGCCTGCCGGAGTGGCTACGGTAGCCTTCCAATCATTGAGATGGAAGAACTAATGCATGAAGCGTATTTCGGGCTTGTAGAAGCTGCCAGGCGCTTTGATCCGGGCCAGGCGGCTTCCTTTATAACCTATGCAGCCCATTGGATCAATCAGGTGGTAAAGCGCTTCCTGGATAACTCCGGCCAGGTGATCCGGGTACCGGTCCACACCCAGGAGAGGATCTATAAGTATAACCAGACAACGGCTTTCTTCCTGAGTCGTTACGGCAGGGAGCCGGAGAGAAGGGAATATGCTTCTTACATCGGCATATCCCTGGATGGAGTGGAGAAGCTGGAGCGGTTCATGTACCGGGGAGCGGTCCGGAGCCTGGATGAAACAATCCCCGGCGGCGAGAATGAGAACCTTTCCTTTGCCGATGTGGTGCCGGCAGAGGTTGATGTGGAGGAGGATGCCGTAGAGAAGCTGGCAGCGGTGCAGCTCCGGAAAGAGTTATGGGGGATCGTGGCCCAGGTGCTGCAGGATGAGAAGAAGCTCCAGATCTTCCGGATGCGGTATGTCAATAACATGACCTTGGAGCAGATCGGGGAGCAGCTGCAGGTCAGCAGGACTGCAATAGATCAGGCCATTAAGTATGGGCTGAAGATAATCAGGAGAAATCCCCGGGCCAGGGACTTAGGGGAAGAGCTGGGACTGTGGTACAGGGAGAAACCGATTGATGCGCACCGGGTGAAACGGTGGGCTATGGAGGGAAAGCTTCAATACCTGGACAAGAGAGAATTGAAGTATGCCGCCAATATGGGATGGGTGGATAGCGGTATAATGTAAGGGAAAGGTGAGCTATGAGAAATCATGAGTATTACATAGATCGGACGGCTGGAGAGGCTATCCGGAGAACTGACCACAATTTTGTGGTTAGTAAAAGGCAGCGCAGGCCCTGGGGTGACCGGCTGACGTACCGGATCGGGGAAGTGATGAGAGGCATTTTTTAAAAGTATTGTAGAATTATGCTGAAATGTGTATAATAAAATTAGAAATAAAGCAAAAATACAAAAAAAGTAATTGATATCCTCTTTATCTAATGGTAAAATATGTTTTATTACATAAGAATGCATATATTATCTGTTATAGGGGGACAGTAAGTTGGTGGGGCATAAGAGGAGGAGGCAATTTAATATTGAGAGAGTCAAGCACATTATTAAAAGCCAAGGAATACACTTTAAAGAGATAGTTTTTTTTATATTTAATCCATACAGCCAAGAAGTAATTAATGCAGGTTTTTTTATTGCTACAAGTATTTATTTTGCTAAATTTGGTGTCGATTTAAAGTGGAGCACTTCGGGTACTTTTATGTTTATCCTTTATGTAGCTACCTCTGCTCTCTTTACACTGATAAACCAATCTACAACAAAGAGTGCAAAATCTTATGATAGTTTAAAGAAGCTTAGTACAGCAATTGAGACACTGATATGCTT
Source organism: Bacillota bacterium (assembly GCA_023437885.1). Classification (GTDB taxonomy): domain Bacteria; phylum Bacillota; class Clostridia; order Lachnospirales; family Lachnospiraceae; genus Mobilitalea. Next base: position 6,601 of record JAEZFH010000115.1, read on the forward strand.
AAGAACAGCTAAATTACGTGAATTTGATAGCAATTTGAATAAGAAGATAATTAACAATGCGACATTTGATCAGAGCGACTTGAACATAGTTATGGATGCACAGGGATTTATTGGGTTAATATGCAAGGAAGTATACAATAATATCGAGTGCAAATACTCATATACAGAATCACAAATAGTTTTGTTTCAGCAATTTAAGGATCAGAATGGTAGTTTTTATGTATCTCCTGTTTCATATGGAACGGAGGGTGATAATCCGCCAAATTGTATGGGAAAAAAATTTTACGTTGAGGGTAAATATTCTGAATATTCAATTGTAAAAATGTTTACTGAACCTAAATCTAGTTATATAATTCTGTCTGATCCTGAATCGATTAAAGGAGTATTTAAGTATATTCCAGAGGACGCGTGTTCCAATGAAAATATAAAGCAATATTTAGCCATTCCAATAAGAAATCGAGTAGGGGTTTTAACGGCAGTACTACAAATTGCTTTTTATCATATAATATTACCAAACAAGAATGACGATATAGAACAATATATCAAGAAATGCATTGAACCGTTTTTGCGTTTCATAGACTTAGTGTATGAAGAACACCACGTAATTGAAACTTATAATAAATGTATTGTTGGATTTGAAGAAAAAGGAGTTAAGTCCGAAGGTAAAGGAGATGAATAAGCTATGACAACTCAAATGCTCAAGAAGCCGAATAAAAGTAAATCCTTTGATAAGCAAAGCGAATTTAATAAACAATTCGTTGACTCACAGCTATTAAGTAGTCGTGGTTACAGTTTTGATAAAAAGGAAATTAGGAAGAAGCAAGTTGATTTGATGAAAGAATATAATGAGATAAAAAAAACGATTCAATAGTTTAACGAGAGAGTTATTGTTAAGTTGATACTTAGTAATAACTATTCTCTTATATTCATAATAAAATTTTAACGGACTTCCAACAGACCCAAATCTCGAATGATATGATCCTTATAAATACAATCCGGGGGTTTAATTGGGGTTTATTTTTACGAAAAGTGGTCAAATAACCCTATTCATTATAAAATGCACAACCCATAAAACCAAGTAAAATCAAGGATTGCAGCATTTTATGATATATTATCATATCCCACTTTTGAGATTGGTAATGAGGAGGTCAGCAGTTCAAGTCTGCCCAGCAGCTGTTAGATAAACCTATGGAAGTTAAGGGTTTTATAAAAATGGCTCTTTGTCAAGTGTTGGGGTGGGATTCTCGGAATCCAGCTCCATTGCTGTATTTAGAGCCATTTTTATGTTTATCTCTATAATTCCTGTATTTGGGCATGCCAAATAAGCCTCTTTATTTTATAGTCGTCCAAGTTAATATCAGATAGAGCAATGAATAATTCT
>JAEZFH010000118.1 GCA_023437885.1 Bacillota bacterium
ATTTTATTCTGGAGCTGGATAACAGGGACAGAAGAAAGTATTGGATTTGAAGCTTTTCAACCGTCGAATAAAATTCTTATCTTATCACATAATAGCAATAGAAATAGGAATTTAATTGAGACAGGGAAAGGAAAGAGAAGAATTCATGCAAAAGGACAGCTTATTAGAAAAGGAGCAAAACAATGGGGACCTTGCTGTGCAAGCCGCTCCTGCGTTCCATAATACAGACAGCCCGGTAGATGCCGGAAAGGAAAAATCGCCGAAAAAGGCCCCGGCAAAGCAGGATAAAAAGACTCAGGAGGAGCAGGAGAAAGAAAAGCTGGCAAAGGAAAATGAAGACCTGAAGGATCAGAAAATAAGCGAATATGGGCAGACCGTACTGGATAACGGAAAACGGGACCATAAAATACATTTACTGTCGGTAATCGGTGAGATTGAGGGACATGAATGCCTGCCCCAGCATAATAAAACAACAAAGTATGAGCATGTATTGCCCCAATTGGCTGCAATTGAAGACAGCTCCGAGATTGATGGCTTATTGATACTCATTAACACCGTCGGCGGTGATGTGGAGGCGGGATTAGCGATTGCGGAAATGATCGCTTCCTTAAGCAAGCCAACGGTATCCCTGGTCCTTGGCGGTTCCCATTCCATCGGCGTTCCTCTGGCGGTATCCGCCAATTACAGCTATATTGTTCCTACGGCTACTATGATTATTCATCCGGTTCGTATGAATGGTACAGTGATCGGTGTTACCCAGACCTTTGAATATTTTGAGAAGATACAGGACCGTATTATCAAATTTGTTGTATCGCATTCGGGCATCGATTATAACAGCTTTCGGGACCTGATGCTGGATACGAATCAGCTGGCGAAGGATGTCGGCTCCATTCTTGTCGGGGAAGAGACTGTAAAAAAGAAGATTATTAACGAAGTAGGCGGAATCAAGGAGGCTTTGGCTAAGATTAATGAGATGATTGATGCCAATGAAGGAGGGAAGTAATAAGATGCTGTACACTGTTATGCCCCTGGAGCGGGTTTATGCCCGCCCCGCAAGCTATACCGATATCCGGCAGGAGAAGCCCCAAGCGAGCAATGCTCCTCAGTACCAGGAGGTTACCCTGCCCCATGGCAGGATTATGACCAGGCAGGAGAGAGATGGATATATTATTGAACGGGTGAGTTCGACGGATATGAGGGATTACCTGAACGAGGCATATTCCCCCGGAAGGAATATGCCAATATAGAATAGATGATATGAGTGTCAAAAGGTGTGCAACGCATATTGGTGCTTTTGGCATTCATATCAAATACTTACATCACTCCCCGGCCATTTGAACAGCAAAGAAAGAATAGTTAGACTTGCATAACATTTTTTTTACAGGTATAATATTTACGAAAGTCAATTTTATCCGTGAATACCGGTTTATCATAGAGGGGAGAATTTGCAGCAATGGCTTCGAAGCAGAAATCGAAAAAGACATCAGGGACACAGAGGCGAAAAAGTAATGGCAGTAATAGTCGCAGCAATGAGAATAAAAAGAACATAAAGGAAAGCGGAGTAGTACAGGATGAAATAATCCTGGTGCTTGCGCTGGTTATATCGCTTCTGTTATTTTTAAGTAACTTTAATTTAAGCGGTAAGGTGGGGCGCGCAGTAAGCAGCTTCATTTTTGGGATGATCGGCTGGGAGACATATCTGCTGCCCTTTCTCCTGTTCTTCATGACGGCCTTTCATATATCCAATCTGGGGAACCGCAGAGCAGGGCGTAAACTTCTTAGTGTAAGCGTCTTTTTTGTTGCACTGTCCGGAGTAATTGAGCTAATCGCCCATTCTTACAGCCAGGATACAAAGTTTGTAGAGTATTTTACAAATTCCATGAACACAAGAAGCGGAGGCGGGTTACTGGGAGGCATTCTTGTAATGATATTCTGTGGCTTATTTGATGAGGTGGCTACCTATATTATACTGATCGCCGCGATGCTGATCTCAGTCATCGTCATTACCGGTAAAGCCATCCTGACCTATATAGCCAAGAAGAGTAAAAGTTCAATTGTACAGCGGAAGGAATATCAGAAACTTCGCAAGGAGCAGCAGGAGGAGCTGGAAGCGGTTGCCCGGACCAACGATCAGGGAAGAAGGCCGCCTAAAACCTTTGTTCTCAATCCGGAGGATATGGCTGCCAAGGAAAAGTCCGGCACCAAAAATAGAATGGATGCGGACGGGAAGCCGGAGAGCAAGGATTCCATCATACCGTTCAAAGAACGTAAGCAGGGAAAAGGGCCGGTAAATGAAGAGGAGAAGCTTCCGGTACTTAATTTCCACGGATTGTTCGAAGAGGATGCAGCGCCCGCAGAAGCTTCCGAAGCTATGGGTATCCAAAAAGAAGCAATTCCGGTATATGAGGAGGAACTAAGAAATAAATTCGGTCAATCCGATCAGGAGCCTGTAGAAATATCCGAAAAAACATCTGAAAATAATTCGGAAGAAATACCAGGAAAAATGCCCAAGGAAGCAGAAACTACACCTGTAGTACATAATAAACTCCATATGGAAGAAAAGAATAAAGAGACAAATGAAAAGTCTACAGACATAGAAGATTTGGATATTGATCAGATGTCCCAACAAAAGGAGTATATATTTCCTCCTCTAAGCCTTCTCACTGCGCCAAAGGCCAAGTCCGGTAAATCAGGCAGCAGTGAAGCTGGCTTGAAGGAGACAGCGATGAAGCTTCAGAGTACACTGGATAGCTTTGGCGTTCATGTAACCATAACCAATGTAAGCTGCGGTCCTGCAGTTACCCGCTATGAGCTGCAGCCGGAACAGGGGGTAAAGGTCAGCAGAATTACTGCTTTAGCAGACGATATCAAGTTAAATCTGGCGGCAGCGGATATACGAATTGAAGCGCCGATTCCAGGGAAGGCGGCGGTTGGTATTGAGGTGCCCAACAAGGAGAATTCCATGGTATCCTTCCGGGAGCTGATTGAAAGTAAAGAATTCACAGGGCATCCATCGGATATTGCTTTCGGGGTAGGTAAGGATATCGGAGGCCAGACCGTTATCACTGACATAGGCAAGATGCCTCATTTGATGATTGCGGGTGCAACCGGTTCTGGTAAGTCCGTATGTATTAATACCCTGATCATGAGTATTCTGTATAAGGCAAAGCCTTCGGATGTACGGTTAATTATGGTGGATCCCAAGGTGGTTGAGCTAAATGTCTATAATGGAATTCCCCATTTGCTGATACCGGTGGTGACGGATCCGAAGAAAGCGTCTGCGGCATTGAATTGGGCTGTAATGGAGATGACGGAACGATATAAGAAGTTTGCCGATGTCGGTGTCCGGGATCTGAAGGGCTATAATGAAAAGGCAGCCGAGGTAGCTCACTTAAAGGATGAGAATTGCCAGAAGCTTCCCCAGATCGTTATCATTATTGACGAGCTGGCGGATCTTATGATGGTTGCACCGGGAGAGGTTGAGGATGCGATCTGCCGATTGGCCCAGATGGCAAGAGCTGCGGGACTGCACCTGATTATTGCTACCCAGCGGCCTTCCGTTAATGTTATTACCGGTCTGATTAAGGCAAATATTCCGTCAAGAATTGCATTTGCCGTATCCTCAGCTATTGATTCCAGAACAATTCTGGACGGCAGCGGTGCGGAGAAGCTGCTGGGTAAAGGTGATATGCTGTTCTTCCCCTCCGGCTATCCCAAGCCAGTGCGTATCCAGGGAGCCTTCGTCTCCGACAAGGAGGTAAGCTCCGTGGTTGATTTCCTGAAGACGAATAATAATGAAGCCAGCTATAGTGATGATGTTCATGAGAAAATAAACAATGCCAAAGTCGGAGATGCGGCGGCTGCCGGTGGTGCGGATGAGCGGGATGAATATTTTGCGGAAGCAGGCAAGTTCATTATCGAGAAGGACAAGGCATCCATCGGTATGCTGCAAAGAGTATATAAAATTGGCTTTAACCGTGCTGCCCGGATTATGGACCAGCTGTTTGAAGCCGGAGTGGTTGGACCGGAAGAAGGAACAAAGCCAAGGAAGATATTGATGTCCCCGGAAGAGTTTGAACAATATCTGGAGGAATACTAGGCTTAGATAACCGTTTTATAGATATTAGCTAAAGTAATTTAAGTCAATTGGAAGCAGGAATGCTTTTAATTGGCTTTTACTGTATGTTATGTTTCATTCCGTGTATGAACGCACAGGGTTCATAAGGAACAACGATTGAATCCAAAATGGGACATATGGTGACAGGAAGGAAATGTATTCTATTTGCGGTTTCATTATGGATGAGATATTTTAAATGGGGGTGGAGCGTATGTTCAAAATAGGCGAGTTTTCCAAATTAACACAAGTGTCAATCCGAATGTTAAGATATTACGATGAAGCAGGATTGCTGCAGCCTGCCGAAATAGATAAATTTACGAATTACAGACTATATTCCACAGAGCAAATTCCTGTTCTGAATAAAATAGTATTTTTGCGGGATTTAGGATTTAATGTTTCTGAAATAGCGGTTGCGCTTAACCATTGGGATGATGAATTTATAACAAATCAACTTGATAATAAACGCGTAGAGATTGAGAGCACGATTAAGGCCGAGCAGGATAAGTTAACTAAAATTGAACTGGCCAAAAGAGATATTCGGCAGGAAAAGATAACGATACACTACAATGTTTCTATTAAATCGATCTCCAGCTATCCGGTGTTTTCTTTAAGGCGGGTGGTCCGTGATTATTATGCCGAGGGCCAGTTGTGGAAAGAAATGTCGGCTTTTGCAGACGAAAATAATATTCCCATTTCAAATAATACCTTTGCCATCTATCACGACACGGATTATCGGGAGAGAGACGTTGATATTGAAATATGCGCTCCCGTGGCTCGGATAGGAAAGGATATAGGTGGTTTTACCTATCGGAATACGGAGCCTGTGCCAAATATGGCATGTACTATGGTTTATGGGCCTTTTGAAAACATTGCGGGTGCGTACCTTGCCTTTGCAAACTGGCTACAAGCACACAGCCAATACAAAATGAGTGGTCAGAGCAGGCAAATTGTTCATCGTGGACCGTGGAACGAGGAAAACCCGGATAAGTACCTGATCGAAATCCAAGTACCATTGGAAAAGATGGAGTAAAAAAGCGTTTTGCAGACTTTGTAGGACGCTTTTATGCTTTGCCCGCCATGGGCGGGCTTTAACTCATCTGAAAACTCAAGTTATTGACAGCGTCAGTTTGAATTGCGGCAACAAAAGAAAAAAGAGAAGCACAGGGGCAGATAATGTCCCTGTGCTTCTTTTAAGAGGCTTTGGGACACTTCTCAGCAAAATTTCTGCAATCTGGATTTTTGCCAAAAGTCAATTAATGAAATTGACGTTTTTTATTGGAAATCTTCACTTAATCCCACAATTCTACATATTATGTATTATCAAAAGATACTTCAATATCATATTGCTGTAATGGGAGATGAAATAGGTGATTGACTTTAAAAGTAATTGTACTCCGTGTGTTTTCCCAAACACCATTACACAAGCTGCCGATATGCCCTATGCCTTGTATCTGTCGCTTCAAGGAAAATACTTTGTAGGTTTCGCAGCTGATGTGCAATTTGTCAATGGTAAATACGGATGGGCGGGACTGGTAAATCCCACTCATTCCTGCGTAAATCTTTATGTCTATGTATGGACAGTTACAAATTTCGGCGTACCTCCATTAAGTGCGGAAATATGGTTTAATGCCAATATTCCAGGAGATACAATAATGTCTGATTTTATAACACCAGCGAACACTGCTATTTGTCCTTTGCCGCAGCCAAGGGTAAGAATACTTCAAGCGAATAATGTCTGCGGTTATCCTCAGTGTGGTGATAGAATACTTGTCAAAAAAGTTCCTTCTGAGGTTACAATCGTCGGTGAAGAATTTGGCAGGTTTATCTTTCCGCCAGGAGGATCTCTTAGTGTTTTACTATCCGATGCGGAAGAATTAAATCGGCCAGGAATAGGGAATGTTGCTTTCGGATGGTGGGAGGAAGAAATAAAGTAAACTATAAAAGGTGGTATTAATAAAATGGAAAACTGCAAGAAAAATGATATACTTCTGACTAATCCAATAACCCAAATAGCCGGTATGCCCTATTCCCTGTACTTATCACTTCAGGGAAAATATTTTTCCGGGTATACAGGAGAATTGGAGTTTGGAAATGGGTACAATGCCTGGGCGGGTTTATTTAATCCAATCTACTCCAGAGTTAATTTGCACTTATATTTCTGGGAGGTATCAAATACAGGCCAAACACCTGTTCGAGCACGGATATATTTCAATACCGACCCTCCCGGACAAGGAACAAGAGTGAGTACGGTATTTCAAGGTAATACAACTCTGTGTCCGCCACCAAAGCCAAGAGTAATACTATATCAGGCATCGGATGTAGCCGGTGAGCCGGAGGGAGGAGTCAGGGCCTTTGTAAGAAGAGTTCAGCCTGAAGCTACAATCAGTGATGAAGAGGTGGGCAAATTTATATTTCCACCTGGAGGCTCCTTTGTAATTTTCTTATCTAATCCCGAGACACCGGATGAACCTGCAAGAGCAACCATTGGTTTTTCATGGTGGGAAGAAGAGGTAAATTGCTAAATAAAAAGATGACGTAAATAGCAGAGCATCTTATCCCCAGTGTGGGGCCAGCTACTGTAAAAAAACAGGTGTGGACAAAATGTTCATACCTGTTTTGAGGTTTTGCTCGATTTATCGGCTCTCTTGCCATTGACTCTCACATGATGTGAGGGTTTACACTGAATTTGCAGATAAATAAAATTTATTATGGAGGTAAGTATTATGCAGAATTATGAGGTAAACCCGATCGGCACAATCAAAGTAAAGGAGGATGGAACGTTCATTGAGCTTGAGTCAAGGTATATTCCTGCGTTACAGGCATTAGACGGATTTGACCATATCAATGTCATCTGGTGGTTCAGTGAGTTTGATAACGAGGAAAAAAGAAGTATACTTGAAGTGCCCCAACCGTATAAAAAGGCTCCGTCTGTAATGGGGGTATTTGCCACCAGGTCACCAATTCGTCCAAATCCCATCGCTCTGACGGCAGTACAGGTTATTCATATTGATTTCTCAAAAGGCATCATTCAAATTGCCTATATTGATGCCATTGATGGAACGCCCGTGCTTGATATAAAGCCGTATACACCTAGCCTTGACAGGATTGAAAATCCCGGAGTACCAACATGGTGCGGTCACTGGCCTAAGAGTTTGGATGAATCTGAAGCTTTTGATTGGGAAAATGAATTTAATTTTTAACATCCGGTGCCAATGATTAGATAATTATGAGCCCCAGTGGCAGTTATGCGACTGGAGGGCTCTATCTGTTTAGAGAACCCTCTATCAAAGTATCGAAGGGAATTAAGCGTTTAATGCGGACCGATCCCTGCTTACTTAAGGACACTGGACTAAGGCGGTCGTGCTGCACATCCTATGGATAGGAACTGGAATTTGGTGCGGATTTGTGTTACAATAGGCGATAGCATAAGCGGTCGGGAGTCTCCATTCCTTTTATATAGAAAGAGCTGGTTTTGCACAGTTTATCCCGATTGCCGGAATATGGGTTTTGCTTTGGTTATAAGAGCAGGAAAGAGGGAAATGATGCAGGGTATTTTGGTTGTCAATGAATTTTTACATTCCAATAAATTTAATGAGATTCATAGCTGGCTGCTATCGGCAGCAGCAAAACACGGAATTTCCATGGAGTTGAGAACAAATGCGCAGCTATTGATTGACATAACGAAGAAAGCACCGGAAAAGCAGGCGGATTTCATCCTCTTCTGGGACAAGGATGTTACGCTGGCCGCATATCTGGAACAGTTGGGGTATTCGGTGTTTAATTCGGCAAGGGCCATTGAAACCTGTGATAATAAGGCATTGACTCATCTGGTGCTGATGAGGGAGGACATTCCCATGCCGGCGACTATCATTGCTCCCATGACCTTTGAAAATATAGGATATACCAATTATGATTTTCTGCATGAAGTAGAGCGGCGTCTGGGCTTCCCGATGGTAATTAAGGAATGCTTTGGCTCCTTTGGTCAGCAGGTGTACCTGGTCCACAGCCGGGAGGAGTGCATACGGCAGATGAAAGCCATCGGAAGCAAACCGATTCTATTCCAGGAATTCGTTCAAACGAGCTTCGGTAAGGACATCCGGCTGCAAGTGGTCGGGGGCAGGGTAATTGCCGGTATGTATCGCTATTCGGAAAATGGTGATTTTCGCGCAAATTTAACCATAGGTGGGAAGATGCGCTCTTATGAACCGACAGAAAGACAGCAGGAGCTTGCCACTCGCTGCTGTAATGCCATTGGATTGGATTTTGCAGGAGTCGATCTCCTTTTTGGAGATGGGGAAGAGCCGGTGGTCTGCGAGGTAAATTCCAATGCCCATTTTAAGAATATTTTTGATTGTACGGGAGTAGATGCGGCGGATGCCATCTTTAAGCATATAAGGGAACGTCTTATGGCTGAAGGGCAGAGGAGCTAAGCTGGCACAGGCAGGGAGACACTAGTGAAGGAAAAGCGCTTTCAAAAAGCGGACAAAATCGAATTTACAGGTTTGTTTCTATGCTGCAAACGAAACAATGAAAACACAAATTTGATGTGTTTATTGTCTCTTGCAGACAATAAGCAGCGCAGGAATGAGGGCAAATATGATTGGCTGGATTATTTATTACCGGGACAGCGCGGTTTACAATAAGAACTATATTCAGTTTTACCTCGAGGAAGGGGAAAGACTGGGAATTAAAATCAAGCTTCTTCTGGTCGAAGAGCTGGTGTTTGGAGTAAGGGCCGGCAGATGTTTCATTACTTATGGAGGGCAGGAACTGGAGAAGCCGGATTTTGCTATCTGCCGTTCGATTTATCCATTATTGAGCAGGCAGTTAGAGGCAATGGGGATTCGGGTTTTCAATAACTCCATGGTCTCAGAGATATGTAACGATAAAGCCAGAACCTATCAATACCTGGCAAAAACAGGGATCAGGATGGTGGATACCTGCTTTTACCGTAATTTTCAAATTGATGAGGTCCTAAAGTCTGCAAGAAAACCGGTTGTAATAAAGGCTGTGGATGGGCATGGGGGAAATCAGGTATTTTTATATGAGGGAGAAGAGAAGGAGGAGGCATCCTCCTCTGCAGCTTTGATACGAAAAGGGCTTGGGTCCAGCGATGTAGTTGCTCAGCCGCTGACCGGAAGCAGGCATCAGGATCTTAGGGTATACGTTCTTGGAAGGGAAGTGGTAGCCTCCGTGCTGCGCACCGCGAAGGAAGGCTTTAAATCGAACTTTTCTCTGGGGGGAGAAGTAGAATTGTATCCGTTGCAACAGGCGGAGCTTGCTATTGTGGATCGGATAACAGCGGAATTTGATTTTGGGCTGGTGGGTATTGATTTTATCATTGGAGAGGAGGGGGAATTAATATTTAATGAGATCGAGGATGTTGTCGGCTCCAGAATGCTCTATCAGTGCTCAGAGATCAATATTGTAGAGAGATATCTGCGTTTTATACAGAGTGCATGTATGGAATAAGTATAGCTGGCTCCTTTCGTTTGATTTGAGAAGCATCCGGTTCTCAGCAACTCAGTATAATACAACTTGCGGCAGAAGCTATTACCAAATGTCCACAAATTAATCTTGAAGAACTGAATTTCTCATGGTAAACTTTGGTATACCACTGAGGAAGAGCATTCTTGAAACTGTGGTGATTAAATTTTGCGCTGGTAAAGCGGATTTATATGATAGGAGAGGTGACATGATTAAAACCAGGCTGGAACAGATTTTTGAAAAATATCTTGGCACTCGTGAGATTGCGGTATGGGGCAGCCCTACACGGCTTTTGCTGCGTGAGTTGAAGCAGTATAAATTCCATATTGCCGATCAGGTTGACTGCCAAAAGCATTATGTTATCGCTGTTACAGAGGATGATTTAGACGATTTTCTGCTTGACGAACAGAGCAAGCATTTTAATGATGTTGAGGATTATATTGCTTTTGGCGATATCGGGAAAGAGCTTCCCTTTGAATGGGAATATTTTGGTGCGACCATCGGGATACAAACATATTTTGGCGAGAAGGTTGCAAACGCTTGTCGGGACG
>JAEZFH010000448.1 GCA_023437885.1 Bacillota bacterium
GACCAATTTGCTGGCATTAAATGCATCGATTGAGGCTGCAAGGGCCGGTGAGGCCGGAAAAGGCTTCTCCGTAGTGGCTGATGAAATCAGAAAGCTTGCGGAGCAGACTTCCGCCTCCACGGGCGAAATTGACCGAATTGTAAATGAAATAAAAACAGATATTCATACGGTGAAGGAAAGCATGGATACGGCACAAAGGATAACGAATGAATCAAACCGGCAGCTGGAGGAGACCACGCAATCCTTTGGTGCGATCGAGCAAAACACCAGCAATACAATAGTATCCATTGAGAATTTAGTCAGCAGCCTGATGAGCATCGAACAATTCAAGCATGAGGTAGCAGAAGCAATCAGCCAGATCTCCCAAAGAAGCGAGAGCTCCGCTGCCGCATCGGAGGAAATATATTCTATCATACTGGAGCATAAGAGTTCGATTGAATCCTTGTTCAGCACAACAAAGGACTTAAAAAATATCTCCGGCGAACTGCAGGAATTAGTCAGCAAGTTCAATTAGTGCTGCCGTGACTAATCCCAACCTTTCCGGACCATAAATTCATTGGCCATTGAAAACTGTCCGGCACAAAAGCTCAAATTATTGCCTTACGATGTTTAATTCAATTTTTTAGCCACATAATAAGAGTGAAAGGAGGGATTATTCATGGATACAAGAGCTTTCAATGATTATGAAATAGCCAATGTAACAGAGGACGATATCAATAAGATATCGGAACTAGAAAAATCCTTATGTACCAATACCAGGAATGATATCATATTGATCGCATATCAGCCAAAAAACCAAGCCAGTAATTAATCCCTGGCTTGGTTTTTTCAATGGTTCCTCCTGATTTACGCTGTTTCATCCCTAAGCGCTCATAAATATCTGATCAGTCTAATTTAAACTTATTTATCATATCTACAAGCCCTTTGGTTAATTCTTTAATACCGGCTATGCTGTTTGAGATCTCATGGACACTTGCATTCTGTTCCTCGGAAGCTGCTGAAATTTCTTCTGAGGTAGCTGCCGTTTCCTCAGAAACAGAAGCGATTGTATTGATAGAATCAATTACCTTACCTGTATTTTTATTTAAGTTCTCGCAAATTTCCTCAAATTGCTCGGCCAGTACTACCAATGCGTCATTTGATTCCTTCAAGGAATGGAAGGTATTCATCGTGTCAATCAGCTTATCGTCTGATTCTTCGACTGCTTTTTCTGTCACCTGAATGGAATTTACTGCTTCGGCAATGTCTGTTTTAATTTCATTAATCAGCTGCTCGATTTCAGATGCCGCTTTGGCGGATTGAGCAGCTAATTTTCTTATCTCATCCGCAACTACTGCAAAGCCTTTTCCGGCTTCCCCTGCTCTCGCTGACTCGATGGAAGCATTCAATGCCAGCAAATTGGTTTGCTCGCTTATGGAGGTTATTGTTTCTGTTATGGCTTCAATTTTATCCGATCGTTCTGCAAGCAGGGTTATTTTTTTATCCAGCTTTGAGGTGGCTTCTTTATTTTCAATAAACTTTTCCTTTAATTGGTTTACCGTTTTTAAGCTATAGGTGTTCTTTTCTTCAATTTCATTTACTTTCTCATTGATGATATTGGTATTTTCCATAATTGTTTCAACATTATGGGATACCGTTTCCAACTGCTCCACACTGATTTGAATTTCTTGTGCCTGATCACTGGTGCCTGATGCTATTTCATTCACGCTCATTGCAATTTCGTTACTTGCAGTCGAAACCTGTCCGGAAGCTTCTGCAGCGGCATCTGCCGCGTTATTTAAGTCTGATGCGCTATGTATAATCTGCATTACCAGTGACTTTAAATTAGCAGCCATATGGTTTAATCCCGCCGCCAGATGTCCGATTTCATCCTGGCCGCCCTCCGCGATCACTGCGTTTAGATTTCCATTTCCGATTTCTGTCACGCCTGCCAGCATTTTTTTAATTCGTTTTATTATCAGATGATTGGTTAAGAGATACATTGTACCGCTGGCAAGGATAATCGTCAGCAGGATGATGCCGATGATTGTGGTCTCGACGCTCTCCAATTGCCCGTAATATTCATAAGTCGGCACCAATGCAGCTATGATATAACGGTCCGTTGTGGTGAAGCTGAACGCTGCTTCGATCCCGTTACTATTATTAATAAAGTTACCATGCTCTGTCTCTTTTAATTTGTTCCCCCATTCATAATCCTCCAGCGTCTTTCCCAGCTCACTGTCCTCCGGATGGCTAATCACCGTCCCGGAACGGTCAAATACAAAGATAAAGCCATCCTCACCGACTTTTTTCTCTTGGGCAATTTTCCTGACATTCACTTTATCCAATAAAGCCTGTAATTCTTTTGGAGTTATCCCGATTTGAATTAATCCCGGCTGGTCTGTTCTTGCAACTGTAATATATTGAAACAGTTCCTTATCCGTACCCCTCTCCTGAGCCTCCTGGGCCATAGCAAAATTTTTATCCGTAAGTCCGGGCAGGAAAGGCTTTGTTTGCTCCGTAGTACTAAAATCAAAACCGTAAAAATCAGGAACAGAGCCCCATTGAAGTATTCCGTTTCCGTCAACAATATGTATTTCTGATATTCCCAGATATTTTGTAAGTCTGATTGCTTCCTCGTTCAGCTTCTCTTCCGGAACCCCTTTCAAACTTTCTGCAACACCCTTGGTTATGGTGATCAGGTAGTTATTCAGTGCTTGTTTCAAGGTTTCAACGGATGCCTCTCGATCTGAGATTAGTTCGATCGTATCCTCTACTGCCAGTTCCGTGGTTTGCTCCATAATATTGGTCAGCGTATTTTTCTGACTTTGATAAGAAAAGATACCCAAACCGATGGTTGTTACTAATATTACCCCCAGCATAGGAAGCAAAAATTTCGTTCCTATACTTTTCATCTTCTCCCCTTTTTTCATGCGTTCTCCTCCATTGTTCTTTTCCAAAATAATTCAGCGCTACACTTCTTCACAAACGTGCTTCTCATCCCTATAGTTGCAGTAAATAATCCTGCTGTAATAGAGTTGATATCCCATAGCATTATTATATAATTTCTATTCTAATATAACAAGAAGCGTGTCGAAAAAATTCATTAAAACTTCTTCAGCATAAGCAATAGACAGGATTAGGATATGTCCGACAACAAATTTTCATTTTCATATGCATTTATCTCTGTCGACTTATGCCATAAGTTGACAGTTTGGCAGCCCGGCATTAAAATATAATTAAGAACTCAGAATAAACAGGAGGGGTTAGGGATGGAAAATATGTCGAAGAAACAAATAAGGGCTTGGATTGTAGTTTTGGCTGTTTATTCTTTTATTATCGTACTTTTTCCGTTAGTGTTTTCCCAAAGCATCACATCGGATTTTAAGCAGTTTATGGCGCAGCAAAGACAGAACTCTGTCAGCAAGATGGTTCACCTCGCCTACAATGCCGTCGAACCGTTGGTTGACCAGCTGAAGCAGGGTGAGATAAGCCAGGAAGAAGCAAGAAGGAAGATCAGCGACCTTGTCAGGGAAATGACTTACGCGGATGAGTTCGGCCCCAATTATATTTTTATGAGTACCTACGACGGAACCATGCTGGTTCAGCCTTATGAGCCGGAAAAGGAGGGCACCGATCAATGGCTGCTTCAGGATGCAAGAGGAAGATACATTATACAGGAGCTGGTGAATGCGGCAAAAGCAAAGCCCGAGGGCTCCTTTGTGACCTATGATTATTATCTGCCGAACCGGTCGACCGTGGAGGAAAAGCTCTCTTTCGTCATAGGGATACCGGAAATTGATGCCTATATCGGTACCGGCATGTATAT
>JAEZFH010000165.1 GCA_023437885.1 Bacillota bacterium
TAGCATGGCCGGCTTCTTCAACCGCTTCAAATTATTTAACCCGGTTTCGCCCTTCCCTCTTTGCCAGATAAAGGGCGTTATCCGCTTCATGGAACAGATTATTCGGATCATCGGTTACATCGGGATAAGAGCTTACCCCAATGGAGACTGTAATATTAATTTTAACTCCGTTATCTACAACAAAAATATATCTCTCCACATTATGCCGGATGCTTTCCGCAATCTCTAGAGCCTGATTGTGGCTGCAGCCCATTAATAGCGCAGTAAATTCCTCTCCGCCGTTCCTCGAAATAATATCAAAAGACCGGCATGTACCGGTCAGTATTTCCCCCAGTTGTTTCAATACCTTGTCACCCGAAGGATGACCATAGGTATCGTTTACTTTTTTAAAGAAATCTATATCAACCATCAGCAGGGATAAGTTCTCCTGCTTTTTGTCAGCATTGTTAACCGCATCATTCAGCAGCTTGTCAAATCCTCTCACATTATTCAATCCGGTCAAAAAATCTTTCGTAGATTCCCGCTTTAATTCCTGATATAATTCATTGGTTCTATAGATATGAATCAGTGTAAAGTATACAATAATGGATACAGCAGTTGTAGCGAATATATAGTCAAGCAATATTTTTACCATGAAACGGGTGTCCTTAACCAGTACATAGGTCCACACCGCCGAGGAAAGAAAATTAACGAGACTCATAAAGAGAAATTTTCTTTTGAAATTTAATGAGGTTAAGGACAGGATACTGCACAGGACCGTAATCACCGTAAGATTAAACAATGCTATATAAGAAGCTGCGTTAACCCCATAATATCCAAAACGAAACAGGATTAATAATACCCCAGTAATGAATGCGGATAATGGCCCGCAAAATATTGCAGATATGATTAAAGCAACAATTCTGAAATCCATGATCATGTGGTTGGATAAATCGATTCCGTTAAACATCAGCATACAACCCGTCAGTCCAAATAGCACTCCGATTGATATTTTTGTTCTCAGGCTTGATTTGCAATCAATTCTCTGGTTTACAAAGACCAGGCTTCCTACATATAAAAAGCATATTAATATTGAAGCATTGATAAAAAGGGAATTAAACATATAAACCTCCGGTTATGATTAAGATTATTACCTCACATATCTTTCTCTCATCTTCTGATGGTCTTCCCGGGTAAGGCCAAGAGAGCTTTCAAAATAGTTCTGCCAGGTACCGTATTCCTGCTGCACCGTATCGATAAAGGTCCGCAGATACTCTTCCTTTACTTCCAGCACCTCTTTTAAATTCTGAAGCTTGCCTTCGTCCTGTGTATAGGCGGACAAACTTTTTAAAAGCCTGCTGTTCTCCTCTTGCCGATAGGGGTTGGAAAGGAGATAATCCTCCATTACTGTCTCCTGTGATACCCCGAGACTCATTAAAATCAAGGCAGCCCCAATCCCTGTCCGGTCCTTGCCGTGGGTACAATGGAACAGAACGGGTTTATCCGGATATTGCTTTATCAGACCAAACAGCTTACGGAAGGCATCGCTGTTAAGTGCCATATCCCGATATACCTTTTTCATATATTCTGAAAGGTCCGGAAGCTGTGTTCCCTGCCCCATCATTGAAACAAGGATAGTTCGCATATCCAGATTGTCGCTAACCCCTTCCGGTGAGGTTTCTGTTAAGACAATACCGGAATAGTTATAGTATTCACAACCAGAAGGAAGCACATCCGGCTCACTCGTTATTTCCTGCTGCGTACGCAGATCAACAATTATCTGCAGCCCCATATCCTCCAGTACGGCAAGGTCTTCCTCCTTCGCCTGAGCCAGGGATCCGCTGCGGTAAAAATGTCCGGTAATAATCTGCTTTCCACCCGATACCTCATATCCCCCCAGCTCTCTTAGATTTGTAATGTTCGGGGCATTGAATGCTCCCTTCCTGTCCAGCCCGGTCCAATCAGATTTATTCATCTACCATATCCTCCTTCTGTTATGTATCTCATATCCCTTCCCGGAAACCCAGAACCTGCTGCACGAACCGCTTTGCCAGTTCCGGATCAAACTGGGTTCCGGCGTTATTGATTATCTCCCTTGCCGCCACTTCCTCCGATACGGGGGAACGATAGCTTCTTAAGCTGGTCATTGCGTCATAGGTGTCTGCTATGGCAATCATCCTGGCCTGCAAAGGAATGCTTTCGCCCTTCAGCCTTCTCGGGTATCCTTTGCCGTCCCATCTCTCGTGATGGCAGAGGACATATTCTGCAATCTCCGTCATTTCATTCGCCGAGCAGAGGATACGGTATCCGATCTCCGGATGCTTGGTAATCTCCTCAAACTCCTCCGGAGTCAGCTTGCCGGGTTTGTTCAGCAAATTCTCCGGGATGGCGATTTTGCCGATGTCATGCAGCAGACCGGCACTTCGTATCTCCTTTTGGACGTGTTCCGGCATCTTCAGTGCTCCTGCCAGCTTTTCACATAACTCTGCTACCCGGTAGGAATGCTGCTCTTCCCTTCTATTTTTCTCGTGAAGCGTATTAATGATGATGCCAATGGTTTTTCCTCTCATGCTTGGCCCGTCATACAGCTTCTTCTTATACATGTAGTCTTCCGCACCTTTTAATACGGTATTGATATCCTCCGTTTTATTTCTTTTGGGATACCAGCCAAAGGAAACGGATATCTTGATGGCATTTACTTCCTCCTTATCACAATTTGCCTGTATTTTGCGAACCAGTTCCTCCGCCTGTTCATGCTCCCAATTCGGTGCCAAAATGACAAATTCATCCCCTCCGATCCGAAAAATCAAATCCTGATCAGAGTAAGCCTCCTTCATTGCATTGGCTACCTTAACCAGGAGCTGGTCACCCGCCCTGTGCCCGAAGGAATCGTTGATCAGCTTTAATCCGTTCACATCCGCCATGATTACATATAAGGGAAGAAAGGCTTCCTCGTCGAGTCTTGCCAGCTCTTTTTCAAAAAATCTGCGGTTACGCAGGCCGGTCAGATGGTCATGGAAGCTGAGGTATTCGATCTGTCTTTGATACAGCCGTTGATCCGTAACATTTCTGGCGATTGCCATTACCCTGTCTTCAAAGCATTGTACAACCCGGAATTCATAGATTTCCCTTCCGCCCTCCTCCTCCCTGTCATATTCAAAGGTTTGAAGCTCCCCGGTGTCCAAGGCAGCCTGAATCTTGTCAGATAAGCCGGCCGCAATCTCTCCGGACACAATATCACTGAGCTTCTTGTTTAAAAAAGCTTCCCTGGGGACATAGGGAAGCGTCTCCCTGTTCTCCTTGCTGCCAGTAACCCTGCCTTCCCGGTCAATGATATATATCACATCCGGTAATACATCGATGATTGCCCTGTTGTATTCATTGCTTTCCTTAAGCCGCTGCTCACTCAGGGTCAGCAGCTCATTCTGCTTTCTAAGCTCGTCCTCCGTTGCAACTACCTCCTCCAGGGAAGCTTCCATCTCGTCATAAGCCAGATTCAGCTTCATGATCAGCTGGCTGGTTTGGCTTTTCATTTCTGTCAGGGAATTTCCAAGTACGGCAAACTCATCCTTTCTCTATTTTAGATACCCCGGAAGCTCATTCTCATAATTTCCGGCAGCCATCTGATTGAATTCGTTCACAAGGATATGAATCGGTTTTGTAATATTTTTGGCAATAAAGAATGTAACAATTGCTACTCCGCCTAAAATAGCTAATAAAATAATAACCGATATGATAATTGAGGTTATCATTGGATCACGGTATATACTTACCGGAAGGGACTGTATTATGGTCACTCCCAGTTCCGATTTTATGACTGCGGCAATATAAGGAATTCCATCCTTCCTGTAATAAGTGATGCCCTCCCTGTGCTTCTCAATATACTGATACAGCCCGGGGAGCTCCGCCGCAATATTATAATTATAGATCAAATCGATCTCATTTGCCGCAATGACGGTTCCATTCCCGTCGGCTATGATGGTATTCTCTCCGGAATGCTCCGGGTTGCTGATGACCGTATCAGAAAAACCATTCAGATTAATGGATAATCCAAAGAC
Source organism: Bacillota bacterium (assembly GCA_023437885.1). GTDB lineage: Bacteria > Bacillota > Clostridia > Lachnospirales > Lachnospiraceae > Mobilitalea. Next base: position 4,038 of record JAEZFH010000165.1, read on the forward strand.
GGATAGAAGCTGCCCGTCATCATCCAATAGCGGATAGGCGGATACCATGACCGGCAGCCCGGTTATGGGCGATTCCTTCAGCTTTCCCAGATAATGCTCCCTGCTGTTTTGGACATTAATATACCATTCCGACTCCGAGCTGTCATGGCCTACGGAAGTACCTCCGATCCCATCAACATAGATGATGCCGTCCAAAATAAAGAAAGCATTTTCCAAAACTCCGGAATAGGCTTTCATCTCCTCCTCTAAATCAGTTCGCAGATTCTGATAAAACTTTCGGTCCTCCTGTCCGCGGTGAAGTCTTTGAAAATAGTCTTTTATGGCAATATCATTGGCTATGGTCTTCGACAGTGCATGGAACCGCATGATATTGATATCATAGGTTGTTACCTTCTGCTCCGCACTGGATCTCAGACCATTCTCTGTAATCGCTTCTATGTTATTCACATTACCGGTGATTAAAATTCCTGATATCAAGATACTGGATATGATTACGGCAGCCATAATCACTAAGAATAATTTCGTATAATAATTGTTTACTGCTCTCATAGCCTCTCCCTGTCTGACTAAATTCGATGTTTGTCTACATTATATCACATTGCAGGTTAATAATACCAGTTGATTCAATCAATAATGCTTCCGCTGCATAAAAGTGCGAGCCCGTCCGTTTTCATCCAAACAGATTTTTCCTGATTGTAAGGACTTATACCATACAAATGCTCCTTAGGCCTTTTGTCCTATAATTTATAGAGAATTATAATTTATCCCTTCCTATAATTCAATATATTTTATTTTTTTAACTTTATTTTTTATAGTAATCTGATCAGGGAACATCCGATCCAAAAAGAGACTCTTTTAACTCCTGAGAGGCAAAAGCAAAAGCGGCAGTCCTCATTAAATTAGGAAAATGCCGCTTTTATTACCTATTATGTTATCTTATATTGAATATCCGGAATGCTTCAGACTTCTACTTCAAATATGGCTTCTATCTCTACCGGAATATTGCCGGGCAGAACATTTACGCCGATTGCCGATCTGGTAGGCGCTCCCGCCTCTTCCCCAAACAGGTCAACCAGTAGCTGGGAGCCTCCATTGGCAACATAGGGCTGCTCATAAAACTGATCGTCGCTTGCCACCAGCACAAGAATCTTTACCGCCTGCTTGACCTTGTTTAAGTCACCGATCTGGGCCTGCAATACGGAAAGTACATTCAGCATGGCATTTCTTGCATGGTTATTTGCCTCTTCCTTAGTAAAATCCTGTCCTACCTTACCTGTTACCGGTTGATCTATAACCGGACCGCATCCGGAAATGTAGATTAAATTTTCTCCAAAAAGTTTTGAGGGTGAATAGACCCCTCCCTTTGCAGGTGCCTTGGGTAACTCCAGTCCTAACTCTTTCAATCTTTCATAGATATCATGCATTTTAATGTCCTCTTTCTTATAATTTTATAACACTTCCGCAGTTCCTGCTCCTGATTTCTCCCTGGGATACAGCAATCCTGCCGCCTATGATACTTGTCTGAATTCCGGTGCATAGTCTTCTGGGATTTTCATAAACGGCATAATCCCGCAATTCTTCCGCAGGGAAGATATTGATATCCGCATGGTATCCTTCCCTCAGCAATCCTCTCCCCTTCAGGGAAAGACGCTTTGCCGGAAGGAGGGTCATCTTGCGGATTGCTTCCTCCATGGACAGCACGCTGCGTTCCAGCACATATTCCCGGATTATTTTGGGGAAAGATCCGTACAATCTCGGATGCGGGCAGTCTCCGGGTCCATACAGTGAATCGGAAATCACCATGGAATAAGGAAGACGTGCTACCGTATCCACATCCTCCTGGGACATGGACAGAACAATGATGCTCACCTTTCCCTGCTCCTGCACCAAAAGATCGCAGACAAAGTCACTGGGCTCCTCATAGCCTGCGAGCCCGGCTGCTTCTTGAAAGCTCATGCCGGCATATTTTCTGTTACTCTCCCGGTTCACCGAGCTGATCAGAATTCTCTCCCAGCCAATGGCCAGGACCATATTGTCCCAGCCGCTATGCTCCCGGTACAATTCCCTGCGAAGCAGCTCCTTCCCTTCGACACAGGCCAGCTGATCTATCGTCTGTTCAATGCTTTCTCCCATAACAGAGGGGGGAAGCAGGCTGATCAGCGTCGTAGAGCCTCCGCAGTAAGGATAAAAATCCACCGTAATATCCTGTCCGCCACCCCGTGCCGCCTCCACCAGCTCAATCGCCTGATGAATTGCCTTGCCCCAGTTCTTCACACCCGTGGCTTTAAAATGGCTGATATTCAGCGGAACTCCTGCTTGCTTTGCAATTTCTGTAATTTCTTTTACGGAGGAGATAAGATTATCCCCTTCCCCCCTGATATGGCAGGTCAGGGGACGGCCAAAGGGTGCTGCACAGGAGGCAAGCGCTACCAGCTCTTCCCGGCTGGAATAGCACTCCGGCTGATACATCAGCCCCATGGACAGTCCCACGGCACCGGCTTCCATTCCTTCCCGGATATAGGTCTTTGCCTGCTCCAGCTCACTCCGGGTAAAAGCAGACTTTCCGTAGCCTTTGATGGCAGCCTTCAGGCTCCCGGCCCCGATATAGCTTCCTACGTGCAAGGGAAGCTCCCTAGCTTCCAATGCTTCAATGTATTCGTGATAATGCTCCATCTGAAGCTGCTCCGGAGCTGCTCCGAGGCAGGGCTCTATGAAGTCAAAGATTTCTTTTCTATGGGCCATGGGTGCGGGAATTGGTGCGAGTCCGCAATTCCCTCCGATCACGGCAGTAAGCCCCTGTGCCAATTCGATTGTCCCGAAATCCGGACGATACAGGGCATCAATATCGCAGTGCCTGTGGGTATCGATAAATCCGGGCGTAACGGTCAGACCTCGCGCCTCAATTACCTGGTCGGCCTCAATATCCACTCTCTCTGTTACGGCAGCAATTTTATCACCTTCCACCAGGATATTCTTCTGCTGGGGACGGTCTCCGCTGCCGTCATAAACCATACCGTTCTTTATGAATATACTCATACCAGCATCCCTCTTCCTGCCACTTTTTCCACCCTCAGACCATTTTCATCATAAAGATACACCTGGTTCTGCATGTTAATGGCCGTACATACATGGATTGGGATCAATTCCAGCTTATCTCCGACCTTAAGCCCCGTGTCTCCCTTTTTGCTGGTGATGATACCATGCTCTTCATTCATGCGCCTGAGCTGCAGGTCTTCATTCCCTTCGACCAAAGCATAGCCCGGATAATGATAGGGGGATGCATCCAGGGGAATATCCATGGGAAAGGTCTTGGTTCCGCCGTCAATCACGGCGTATTCCCTGCAGGGAACGCTTACTACCGTAGCATACATACGGACTGCAATGTCTTCCGGGCTTGCAACGCCCTCCTTACACAGCATGTAATCATTAAAAATATAGGTACCGGGACGAATTTCATTGACCTTTCCGGTCGCTGCAACCTCCAGTCCTGTGGGAGAAGAACCCGCACTTACGTCCTCAATGGGAACCCCTGCCTGCCTGACTGCTTCTGCAATTTCCTCCATCAGGTCACCTTCCTCCAGTCCAGCGATATGCTTATCCACGGTCGGTGCATCCTGATAAACCAAACTTTTGAAGGTGTAGATTCCCGTTAATTTCAAATTGGAGAGCTGATTGATCTCCTTTGCCAGCTCTGCTGCCTGATTCCGAAGGACTCCGGTACGCTTCGCACCGGTATCCACCTCCAGCCGGACTTCCAAAACCATGTCAGCCGCCTTCGCTGCCTCCTGAAGCGGCAACGCACTTTCCATACTGTCTACGGCCAGTATCAGCCGCTTCACACGCTTTGACAATTCGATTGCCCTTCTGATACGAAAGTCTCCGACCATCGGGTATGCGATGAAGATATCCTCCATCCCACCGTCCGCCATCACCTCTGCTTCCGATACCTTGGCACAGGTAATGCCGCTGGCCCCGTATGCGGTCTGCAATTTAGCGAATAAAGGCATCTTATGTGTCTTGATATGGGGCCGCAGCCTGCAATGGAGGGCATCTGCCGCTTCCTGCATCTTCGCGACATTCCTTTTTGTCTTCACCATATCGATAACGATACAAGGCGTTTCAAGTTGGTCCATTAATTCCTTTTGCATCCAAATTCCTCCTTACTTCAGAAACTGTCTGCCACACTCCTGATATGAAGCATCTCCTTAAGTTCCTCCGCCGTGGGTACCTTTTTAAACTCCTGCTTCTCCACGGTTACCATAACCCCCTCTTTCGAGGTGATATCAAAATAATTATCCGAGAATACCGCGTCTTCCTCTTCCATCCATAGCTCCACATAAGCGGCATAGACATCACAGGAAATATTCAAGCAAAAATGCTGCTCCTCTTCGTTAACCGTAACCAGGTACTTCGGTGTCCGATATTCAAAATGCTTCGGCTTCACAAACAGGTTGGTCCCATGGCTTACCACCGCCCCTTTCTCAATGAGGCTATACTGTGCTCCTGCCTGCTTTTTCTCCAGTCCTTCTCCAAGATACTCTGCAAAATCCATTTGCAGAACACAGTTCACCGTAAAGGGTGCGGCTGTAATCTTTCTTTCGTTCTCATGGATGGTATTCAGGGCATTGTCAAACAATCTGACCTGCAGCAGCGCTTCGCGCGGTTCAAAGGATTCGTTGTGAATATAGTAATCAATTTCGGTGCTCAGCTCTTCCTTCTCACAGGCCGTAGCCAGGAATCTGGAATAGAAGCGTTTGGCTCCATAGTGCAATGCCTTCCAGCGTCCGTAATAATCTACGCTTGCCCAGGAGGCCACCGGCCAGCAGTCATTTAACTGCCAATAGATTGCACCCATGCACCGGCCCCAATTCCGGCGCCAATGCTCCACACCGTATTGAATTGCTTTCAATTGAAGGATCTGAGAAATATATGCAATACTCTCCATATCCTTTGGATATTTAAAATATCCGGAAATATAACTGAATATCTTGGAATTGGCCAAGCCGTTCTTCTGATGGGATTCCATTACCTCACTGAAGATATTTTGATCCTCCGGGAGACTGAAGCTGTCCAGGGTTTTCTTCCCCGGAAAGGATTGGAAGCCGAATTCGGAGCAGAATCGGAAATGAAAATCCCGATACTCCGTAAACGGCTTATTGGAAAGCCATACCTCCCAATAATGATTATCCCCACGGTTAAAATCGTTGGGGTCATCAAAGGAGCCTCCGGAAGAAGGCGAGGACACCCAGTAAAAGGTCTGGTCATCCAGCGATTTTGTTATTCTGGGCAAAAGCATCTCAAATATTTTGATATAATCCGCCTTATACTTCGGGCGGTGTCCCTCCAGTCTTGCCCAATCGCGCCAGCCCCATTCCATCTCGTTGTTGCCGCACCAGAGAGCCAGACAGGCGTGATGGCGGATACGCGTTACATTGTCCGCCGTCTCTGCCAGGATATTTTCTTCGAATTCATCCTTCAGATCATATACATTGCAGGCAAACATCAGGTCCTGCCATATCAGAATGCCGTACCGGTCGCAGGCATCGTAAAACTCATCCTCCGGATAATAGCCTCCTCCCCAGACACGGATGCAGTTAAAGTTCGCCCGTGCACAGTCGCGGAT
>JAEZFH010000323.1 GCA_023437885.1 Bacillota bacterium
AAAATATGTATCTAAAGAAAAACTGATAATCAAAGCACGATCGATTTTCTTTAATACATCTCTGTCCAAATGACAAACCTTCTCTTTTAACCTTGATTTATCAATTGTCCTCACCTGCTCCAATAAAATAACAGAATCTTTGACAATTCCATATTTCTCTGCATCCAGCTCCACATGGGTGGGCAGCTTTGCTTTATTCATTTTTGATGTAATGGCCGCACAGATAACGGTAGGGCTATGTTTATTTCCAGTATCATTCTGAATAATCAGTACGGGTCTGACACCACCCTGCTCTGATCCTACTACCGGCCGTAAATCAGCATAAAAGATATCTCCTCGTTTGATAACCACTTTATTCACACTCCAATATTCGGCTACCCTTATTATTGCCACTTTCTTCGTGTGTATTCCATAAAGTGTATAAGTTTTCAGAATCTTCTGTAAGGAACCCATACGGGTTCCTTCCTTGTATGGCTCCCTTGAACCGCCAGGTTACTTTATCCTTGGCAGCGATACCGGTTTATCCGGTGAACCACATCAGAAATTTACAGACACAAGTACCTTTTCAATCGAAGCGGCAATATCTCCCGCCATCATAGAATAAGTTCCTTTCTCCCTTGCTGCCGCATCCCCCGCAAGACCATGAAGATAAACCCCAAGACAGGAGGCTTCATACGGCCCCATTCCCTGTGCAATCAAGGCTGCTATGATTCCGGTAAGAACATCACCGCTTCCACCGGTTGCCATACCGTGATTACCAGAGATATTGATATAATATTTTTGATTCCCGGCGACTATGGTACGGGCATCCTTTACCACATGGATCAGCTTGCTATGGCCTGCGCACTGATTTACCCTGTCCATCAGACTGTCTGTGATTTCTGTAAGGGAACATCCAAGAAGTCTTGAGAATTCCAGCAAATGTGGAGTAAAAACCACAGGGGTATCTACAAGGGAGGATAGCAGCTCCATACGTTCTTGCAGTGAATTTCTCCTGCTGCTACCCAGGTGCTCCTCCAACTCCAATGCCAACAGATTAATCCCATCCGCATCCACAATTACAGGAACTTTTGCATTCTGCAATACTGTCTCCAGCAGGCGACGGGAGACCGCCGAGGTCCCCAGACCCGGTCCAATCACAATTACCGTTGCCCAGCCTATATCAGCCAGCAACTGCTCCTGCAGCTGCTGCGGACTTTTATCATCCCCATCGTATGAGGCAAACAGAGCCTCAGGCAAACTGGTCTGAAGGACAATCCGGTTGCATTCTGCAGAAACCACTTTTACCAGTCCGGCACCGCTGCGGTAGGCCGCTCTTGCACTAAGGCACGCTGCGCCGGCCATCCCTCGGCTGCCGGTAATCATTAATACCTTTCCATAAGTTCCCTTATGGCTGTAATTCTTCCTCCTTGGCAGCCTTGCCAGATCTTCTTTCTCATAATAAAAGGTATTCAGGCTTATCTGCTTTGAAGCAATTTCCGGAAATCCAATATCCGCAACTGTTACTCTCCCGGCATAATCAGCACCGGGATAAAGCAGGAGACCGATTTTATTGAAACCGAATGTTACTGTTTCATCTGCCTCTACGGCAATATTTAAAATCCTTCCGTTATCCGCTGACACACCGGACGGAATATCAACGGAATACACATAATTATCCAGGTCATTGATTTTTTGAATCATTTCCTGGTATTCTCCGGAAACCGGCTTAGATAAACCAACTCCGAACACCGCATCAATTATAATATTATATTCAGCAAGCTTGTTGCAGTTTTCTTCCGGTACCTCCAATTTCTTCGCCATTTGAAGCTGCTCCTTCATCTGCGGTGAATACTTCCCCGGCTCTCCCACCAGGAGAATCGAAGCCTGATATCCCTGCCGTACCAGTATCCTGGCTGCTGCCACACCGTCCCCACCGTTATTGCCCGGTCCGCAGACCGCTAGAATCCGGTCCTGCCTGGTAATTCTTTGCTGCATTACTTCCACCAGTGCGCCTGCAGCCCCTTCCATCAGCTCCATCGCCGGTATTCCAACCGTCTCAACCGTATAATCGTCGATTTTCTTCATACCTGCCGCATCCAGCGCATACTTCATGGCATTGACCCCCTGTTCTAAAGTTCAATTACAGCCGTGCTTCCCCTACTACAAATGCATTGGCATATTCTCTGGTATTCGTTATTGACACATGAATGACCGAAACACCCTGCTCCTTCGCCAATTCCGCGGCTTTCCCGTGCAAGTTGACATATGGCTTTCCCTCCATAGTGCGAAGCACCTCAATATCAATGGGGAAGAAGGTTCGAAAGCCTGTCCCCAGCATCTTAGCCACCGCTTCCTTCACTGCAAAATTATCGGCGGCTTTCCGACCGTCCTCAGCAATCAGTTCAATTTCAAGCTCCGTAAAACACCGCTTAAGGAAACTCTCCTTCCGGCAAGCCTTACTCACCCGTTCAACCTCGATTAAATCCACACCAATTCCTGTAATCATATCCTTCTCCGTTTCAACTGCTGTTATTCCCACATAAACTGGTACCAAACAACGAATGGTACGTTTTATGATCCATTCTTATGTTTCAACAAATGGTATGCTGTTCGATCCATTCTTATGTTTACAACGAGTGACACATTTTGCACGCCATTTTTATGTTTACGACAAGTGGCACGCTTTGCACGCCATTCTTATGTTTACGACAAGTGGCACGCTTTGCGAATCGCTCTTATGTTTAAGAAGGGCTGTTGCATTAAGATACAACAGCCTCCCGTCATTTATTATCACGAAAATAAAGTATTCTCATACGTTTAAATACTCATGCGCATATATGCGCATACTCATATCTTTCCATTCTCCTGATCAAAGGATTCCATAATCCCTGCTCCAAGAATGTCGTGCATATATGTATATATCAATGAATTTTTTTCTTCCAGGTCCTGCTTGATCAGAATATTTTTCTTAAGCTCGTCTCTGACCCCGGTGATCCAATCCGTAATCTCCTTAATCTCCGACTTATTATCCTCCAGCTCCCGATAAAAGACAGCGATACTTTCTGCCAGCAGTTCTTCGTTGGCCAGTTTTATCTGGTACGGAATTTCAGCCAAATCCTCCATTGCCCTATTAATTTTCACATTTAATTCATTAACATACTGCTTATTCTTGTCCAGCTTCTTCTCTTTTGCCTTCCCTGCAGGATCCTTCCCAATATCCATATTATCCACGATATCCTTTAAGAGGCTGTTTTTCAGCTGCTTCATTTCCTTGATATCGTTTACCGCTTTCCCCTGCTTTTTGAGAAGATTATTGACCTTTTGCTCCAAGCCCCGAATTGCAGCCGTCTTCTTATCCTCCGGAAAAATCTCATGCCAACGGGCATCCAGAGTAAGGATAGGCAGTTTCTTATCTCTTACAATCTTGGTAAAATCAATCTTCTTCTCTCTTTTTCCCATTCAAAATCCAATCCTTCCCATTGTCCGGTCCGCTTATGCCTTCATTCCGTCTCTTACTGATAAACGATATGATAATTTCATCAGGCTTTCTGCAAGATGAACATTCTCTACCGTAACATCCTTCGGAAGATTCAAGTCCGTCGGTGCAAAATTCCATATGCCCTTGATGCCCCATTTTGCCAAATCTGCTGCAAGCTGGGGTGCCCTGGTCTTGGGTACGGTAATCGCTGCAATGTCAACCGGATTGCTTGTAATATATTCCTCCAGCTCTTCCGAGGATTTTACTGTATTTCCACGAATCTGAGTCCCGATCAGTTTGGGACTGACATCAAAAATAGCCTTAACATAGAAGCCCCGGCGTTCAAAATCCACATAATTCGCCAGTGCCTGTCCCAAATTACCCGCACCGATAATAATCACACTATATTTTGTATCCAATCCCAGAATCTTGCCAATCTCCGAGTGCAGATATTCTACGTTGTAGCCGGAGCCCTGCTGGCCAAAGCCCCCGAAATTATTCAGATCCTGTCTGATCTGGGATGCGGTGACCTTCATCTTCTCGCTCAGTTCCTTGGAGGAGATTCGTACCACATCCTTCTCCAATAAATCTCCCAAATAGCGGTAATATCTTGGTAATCTATTAATAACTGCTTTAGAAATCTCTTTCTTATACAATGACTTTCCTCCTTTTTTTAGCACTTCATTATTACTAATTATATTTGATTGTTAATAATAAGTCAATCGTATCCGTTTCTAAGCATACAAACTCATATGAATAATTATGACTTGAATTCTCAGCTTTTTTCAAGTAATTCAAGTAATTCTTCCTGCGGCAACGGTTTGCTGAAGTAGTATCCCTGAATCTTATGACATTTATGCTTTTTTAAGTATAACATCTGACCTTCTGTTTCTACACCTTCTGCTACAATATATAACCGGTGATTTCAAACCATCGTTCAGAAAAATTCCTTTTTCCATATCTTTCATCCCATATCCCGTCATTTGTGGCTTCCGAAATCAGTCTGTATCTCTCTTCACTTTCCGTCAGTAATGCAATTTTTTTTCAGCTTCTGTCTCGAAGCAGTGAGTTCTTCATAGACATCAGTCAATTCCTTGTACTTTTTTAACGTAAAGTATTGCAGCTGTTACCAGTACATAGAGCCAACTCCTTACCATGCTGATTACGGAAACCAACTGCTTATTCATACTTAAGCTGTGGAGTAACTTGTCAGAAGCCAATATCCATACAGCTCCTAGCAATGAAAAAATGAATGAAATTCTAAAAGACATCTTTTTAGGATAAAGGTCATCAAGGCAGACGGTAAAGTACGATAATATACTACTAATTAAAAAACCTCTTAAATTACTATTAGCTTTTTTCTTCCTATTCATAGCCATCCTTCTTTCGAATAAAATAGATAAAAAATTCAACAAGTATAAAACCTGGTCAAATTTAAGGCTCGATCGGCTATTCTATTCTGTTTCTGCCAAGATTTTTAGCTTTATATAGATGTTTGTCCACCAGTTCAATAATACCATCTACCGTTGTACATTCATAATCGTTACAGACTGCATGAACTCCGAAACTGCAAGTTATTTTTATTCGTTTTTCATCCAGGATGAATTCCTTCTTTACAATACTGCTTCGGATCCTTTCCGCAACTTTTTTCGCAGTGTCAAGATCCGTATCCGGCAGACAAATAAAAAATTCTTCTCCTCCAAATCTTGCCACCCAATCCTGATCTTTACGGATAAAGCACTCCAGCTCTTTTGAAAATTCCTTAAGCACAAAATCTCCTGCCGAATGACCATATGTGTCATTTATTTTTTTAAAATAGTCTAGATCAGCAAATATAACTGACAATGGTTCGTTTTTTAATGATGCATTCAGGAGCTCCACGGGCAGCCTTTCATTAATATATCTGCGGTTATATAATTCGGTCAGTGAATCTTTTACTGCCACTTGATTCATATGCTCGATTAAAGTTAAGACCATCACATCTCCCTCCTGATTCTGATCTCCAAAAAACATATTTTTCGAAGTGTTTTTGAGCAGCTCTATAACCAAACGATTTCCTTCCACCTTTATCGGAATGGCTGTAATCATAAAAATACTATCATCCTTATATTCCATTTTAAAGAATGTGTCATCTTCATTGAACGCTCTCATGGAAATACAGTTGTCGCACATCTGATTCCTTTTCCACATATCATAACACACAATATCTGACTTAAAGAGTTCATTTTCCCTTACTTCAAGTACTCTCTTGCTTATAGGGTCCACAATCCGCATTATCTCATACATCTTTTCAAAAATTTGCAGCGTATTCAATAGTGACTCATATTTTTGCAGCATCTGGCACCTCCTAATTCCTGCAATTGTATCTAACCATTATTGATTTTATTTCATCACTTCAGTAGTGATAGGCTGAATGCTCATTCTATCAATAATTCCGAACTCCTCTGTTATCTAATGCTATTCTCCCCGAACTCGTTACTGCTGCCCTAGCAGGGGGCACCCTGCTTTGCTTCCAGTTAAGATGGATAATACCCTGCAAAAAATACACAAAAATAATCTGCTGTATAAAAGAATACAGCAGATTTATTTTTTACTACATACTCAATTTTGTAGTATTTTTTATTTTTCGTCATAATTCGCTTAAATTCAACCAAAATTCCATGTAATAAGATTTTACCCATGAACCACTGCATGGAACGCATCCGTTAAATACGTCCCGCATAAGAATAAAGTTCAAAATTCTTTTGAAGCCAGTTCCGCTCTGGAATGAATGTTCAGCTTACTGTATACACTCCTCAATGTCGTTCTAACAGTTGTTTCGGAGATATACAGCTTGTCCGCAATCTCCTTTGAACTTAATCTGTTTTTGGCAAGCTGGGCTATCTCTCTTTCTCTTGGAGACAAAGGCGACTTTTCTCGGAGGATAGCCTTCTTAATGATGCTTACGCCCCTCCTCTGGCGCCTGCAAAGTGCTTTTAAGGCAATGAAGCTGTCACTGCACCCTGAGCCGGAGATGTCGTTAATCTCCTCTGCTAAAAAGTTAATAAACGTTTCTGAGAGGAAATCCTCCATACCCTCCTGTTGGGCAAAGGGAAGATAGATCTGATCCGGCAGCGCTATGGCAAACGCTTCCTTGAGGTATTTCTGCGCTTCCAAATAGCCTCCCTCGCTGCGCTTTGCCCTGGCAAGAAAGATGAGTTGATACACCTGAGGCATCATATACTTTATATTTCCTACCGGATTCCTGGACGTATCCAGAGCAAGCTGGCATATACCATAAAACTCATTAAATCGTTTATCCATAAGCAAGAGCCTTAAATGAAGCAATTGAGCAAAGGGAACTACCGGAGTGTACAATGCTTTTTTTATACTCTCCATATCATAAACCCACGGTGCAACATAATCTTTAATACCCAGTACAAGGCTTATGATCGACATGCAATGCTCTACCATACGCAGTACATATAGGTTTGAATTTTCCTTCGCATAGCCTTTAATATTATTTACTGCTATGACATAGCCCTCTACATCTCCCCGCAGTATAGCAATACGTGCAAGAACCAATTCTATACAGATGCAAATACCGGTCTGCTGATAGCTACGAGCCTCATAAAGAGCTTTATAGCATAGAATTTCTGCATGGTTGTCTTCGCCCCGCATGAGCATAGCCTCCGCTCGCATGAGGTTATGGGAACCTGATCCATGTCCATTTGCTAACTTATAATATGCGGGTGAAAATTCATCTATTTGCTGCAGCTCATTTTCCAGTTCACCGGACTCACGCCAGAATATATTCAATGCAGAGGTCGTAGCAAAAACCCAAGGAGTGCTTGCTTTAATCATGTCGGTGGGTCTACCTAAAATTCTCCACGCCTCCATTTTTCCCTCATGCATTTTAGGAAGATAATTGAATTCTTTCATTGATTCCAGGAGTTTATATTCACCGTTAATTATCCGCAGTTCCTCCTGATGAAAACCCATGCCATTCTGAACTGTGAAATAAAGCAACCGACACAAATTTTGATATACTTCAAGCTGTCCGCAAACAAGTGCCTGGTAACCAAAAACGAGCATGGTAAAAGGATATTTACACAGCGTTTCTTCCGGGCATTCATTGACTAATGCTGCAATAAATTCCGGCTGATATATATCTTTTTGGTTATCCAAATATTCACGGCTGAAAGGCAAAGAAAATATAAGATTAAAATCTCCTAGCTTATAAAAAAATTTAGCAGCAAAGTAATACTGCAAGTTGGCAGCGCAGGCTTCTCCCGCTCTACGAAATGCCTGATTTTGATAATCCATCGACTGATTATGATAGAAGCGGTTTCGCAGATAATCCTGCAAAATGCTATGCATGCTATATAAATGTTTATTCGGAAGATATCGTATAAAATCGTTGTTCTTAAGCAAATTATCAATTATTTCAGGCAGCATTTCTTTACCCATCATAATAGCTGCCTGACGCATTGTAAAACCATCTAAAATTGATACAGAAAGAAGAAAATCTTTCTCTTGGAGTGTAAGCCTGTTCCAGATGGCGGTTTCTACTAATTGTTCAATATCAGCGGAATAATCGAAGGAACCGCTCTCCTTAAAGTTGATGACTTGCAGTCTGATCGCTAACACCCATCCCTCAGTACTCCTATATACATTTTCCACTTCTTCACTGGTAAGTCGAACACCTTCCATACGGAATAAGCTGGCGGTACCCTCCCTATCAAAAAAGAAATCTGATGAAGCAATCGTATGAATATTGTTATAAATTGTAAGCTGCTGCTTCGCTTCCAGCTGCTGAGTAATAAATATCAGATGCAAATTAGAATTCTCATGCATTGAAAAAACACTCATCAGCTCACGAGGTATATCACAATTAACTAACTGAAAGTTATCTATTACTAAATAAGTTTCTGTCTGACAGTGTACCTCTCTGAGATATGTAACCATATAAAATAGAGTATCCATCGTAGGCATCTTAAGATTTTTCAGGTCATTCGCTACTTTACCATTCACCTTGGAAAACAATTCGCATATTCCCATCCATGCCATAGAAGCAGGCTCACCTAAACACGTATACCAGTGCTCATAGGTGTTCTGAAGACACTTCGATTTTAAATACTCCCTGACAGCCGTCGTTTTACCAAAACCGGACGGTGCTTCTACGATGGTTAAAGGGTATTGCGATATTTGGGCAAGCTTCATTTTTAGCTTGTTCGAGAAATAATATTTATTCTGATGATTCAACGGTTTTGCATCTCTTTCCCTCCCAATAATTCAGGGAGAATATATTTTTTAATAGTATAGTGTTATCATTCTTCTCCCAATACCCATTTTTTTTATTTTTATTCCGCTTTAAGTTTTTCATTCAGACAGCTCTATTTCTTTGAATTTACCACAAAAAGCTACATATTTCAATATATAGTAAATCTGAATCTTCCAGCCATCATTTAGTTATAGAAAGCCGAACTTTACTTGTCCTCCTTCCTATGCTAAAATATACGGCAGATATTTAAATGCGCTAAAAGCATGCGCAGGAACGAGGAAAATTATGATACTAGCTTGCAAAAATATAAGTAAATCTTTTGGAACCACCCAGATCCTGTCCAGTGTTTCCTTTCATATTAACGATAAGGAAAAGGCAGCCATCGTCGGTATCAACGGTGCCGGAAAATCTACTTTATTAAAAATAATCATGAAGGAAATGTCCTCGGACGAAGGAGAAGTAATTTTGTCCAAGGGAAGCACCATCGGATACCTGGCCCAGCACCAGAATCTGTCCTCCGAGAATTCCATCCTTGCCGAAATGCTGACGGTCAAGCAGGATATCATTGATCTGGATGCCAATATCCGTGCTCTGGAGCTGGATATGAAGCACGCCGAGGGTGACAGGCTGAATCAGATGCTCAGTACCTATACCCGGCTGACTCATGAATTCGAGGCAAGAAACGGATATGCCTATCAAAGCGAGGTTACGGGTATTCTCAAAGGTCTCGGCTTTGGCGAGGAGGAATTTGACAAAAAGGTGAACACCCTCTCCGGAGGCCAGAAAACCCGTATCGCCTTAGGAAAGCTGCTGCTGTCCAAGCCGGATCTCATCCTGCTGGACGAGCCCACCAACCATCTGGATCTGGTGTCCATTGCATGGCTGGAAACCTTCTTATTAAACTATAACGGTGCAGTTATTGTTGTAGCTCATGACCGCTATTTTCTGGATAAGGTTGTGTCCAAGATTGTAGAACTGGACAATACCAAATGTACTTCTTTTGAAGGGAATTATTCCGCTTATGCTGCCAAGAAGGAAATGCTGCGAGGTGCCATGCTCAAGCAATACCTGAATCAGCAGCAGGAAATCAAGCATCAGGAGGAGGTCATCGCAAAGCTGCGCTCCTTCAACCGCGAAAAATCCATCAAACGGGCAGAAAGCCGGGAAAAGATGCTGGAGAAGATCGAACGAGTGGAGCGCCCTGCGGAACATAGCCAGATGCACTTTAATCTGGAGCCAAGCATCACCAGCGGCAACGATGTTATCAGTGTCACCGGATTAAGCAAATCCTATGGCCGTCTGACCCTGTTCACAGATCTCGGCTTCGATATCAAACGCGGCGAAAAGGTTGCAATCATCGGCAATAACGGTACCGGAAAAACTACGATACTTAAAATTATCCATGGTCAGACTACGG
>JAEZFH010000336.1 GCA_023437885.1 Bacillota bacterium
CTGCTGCACTTGAAACAGATTCTCCTGCACAATATCCCATTCCCGAGAACGAACGTATTCTGAAGTACAAGGCAAAGTTTGCCGCATAAAAGAATAGCTACCACCAATTTGGCAATAGCTATTTCAATAACCCTGTTTATTTATTTCCCTGGTCTACATTGACAGGGGCGGATCAGATTCTATACAGTGCTTTTAATACATCAATGGCTGTCTCTTTCCGCCAACCCATTTGACAATTAGTATAGCAAACTTATTTTTTTCACTAGATGTGTCCCTCTTCCCGATATGATTTGTTCAACAATTCTCGTCAATATTTCTCCTCCATCTACCATTATCGATAATATCGGGAGCACTTTCCTCATTAGCCATTTTTAAGGCGTTGGCAGTAATAGGCTTCCCTTGACGAAGTTGCGCGGCTTGTAGGACTGGGAACTGTCTGCCATAAATCACACGGGGCAATCCGTTTTTTCCACCAGACAAAACATCCCACCAATTACGCCTTGTGTGTTTACCAGTATGTTTCCATTCTGTTTGGATCTCATCTATCATTTCAGCAATTTCTGGATAGCCGTTTTCTGCTAGCCAATCCCTTGCTGTTTTTCTCGTACTACCCATACTATTCCTCCATTCATCTATGATTTCGCACTCTTTCTAACTCATCTGCATTACCAAACTTCCCAGATAAAAAGTCAATCCACGCTTGCGTGTAAATATAATCACGATGTGCTTCATCAAATTGACAGTATTCAGTATTGCATCCTTCAGCCTGATAGCCTTGTTTTCTGACATCATAGTACTTCCATGCTGCCGTATGTAGAGAAACACTAACATTTTTACCGAGTCGCTCGGATAGGATGTCACAAACCATTTTCGGCTTGAATTTTCCTTGATTTGCAACTGGTACTCTCTTTTCTTTAATTAACGCAATATCTTTTTTGAGAGATTCAAACTCCTCCGGTTTCTTTGGATCATAGCGCACAAATTCAACTGCACAATCTGATGAGGAGCGGTGATTCCCCATCTGTGGAATTAAGTAGACTCGGAAACTAAATTGATTATCCAAATAAATGTCATCAGACAAAGCACCTCGATAAGCATCAATATATTGTTTCAACTCATTATAATGCTGTGATTGCACCTTTTTCATAGCTTCCGCCTGTTTATCATGTCGAACTGATGTAACTTGTAATGGAAAAACTAATGTGTTGTTTAGTGCATAATAGACCCCAAATTTTCGTGTTATTAAATCTTCAAAATTGAGCAATAGAGACTGACATTCACCAAAAATGTCAAAATCGAAAGCTGGCACATAACGATGCTCAATTTTATTTCTTAAAGATATAAACAAGCGAAGATTATCTTTAGCGGCATTTGAAAGAATATTCCCACATTTATCGAGACAAGTTGTCAACTCCCATGCCTTTTTATCGTCATCAACTATTTTATTTTTTCCATCTTTTTCTTTATAGAAGTAATCGACATTCTCCATTTGAAATATTGCATGAAATAAAGCTGTCCATGCAATTATCATCATTACAATATATCCTTGTGATCGAAAAGATACAATAGGTCTATTATAAATATCGATAGACAAGATTGCCGAATCTTTGGCTTTAACAATAAGCTCTTCCACCTGTTCAGGCAAATCTGGCTTAAAGGGTTCTATGCTCTGTTTATAATTTTGCGACATCATTCGCACGTATGCATCTTCAGAATACGCACTTATATCAGCTGTAAATTGTTTATTCGAGCGGTTGATAAGTATATCTGACCATTTTTTAGTCCTATATGTTTTAACAGTACTTTTGCTCCAGCCAGTCACCTTGGCTATATCATCACTTGAAAAAGCCTTTCCGTCATTTTGCATCTTCAGAAAAAATTGATATGAGGTGCGGAACTTATCATCTTTATTGTCACTCATACTAATCCCTCCGACGTTATCATTTGCCGGTTAAATCGCTAAAGATTTTATCTTCTGCCAGCTCCATTTCGATCAGCTATTTCCTATGTTAATTTTGAGAATAAGCATCCGTTCTGATGCAGTTGCGCCATTGGTGCTTTCGATACACTATTGTGTATATATGGATGTAAGCCCGAGTATATAATCGTTTAAACATTCAATGCCTTTGCTAATTTAATTAAGATGTCACTACTAATACGCTTCGCTTCATCATCTTTCAATACGGCTAAGCTGCGAGGGTGCAAGCCCTATCATTTAGCTGAGTTCTTTTTGCCAAAAGCCTCTGCTTTTTCGTTAATTGCTAATGCGTTGATTTGGTATTTGAAACAAATGTATAATATTATCCCCTTCTACAATATTCTACCATGTTATTTGCATATTTGCAGTTTTTAAATATATATTTCTTAATATTTATTATCGAGATGCTAGCTTACTGAACAATGTAATTAAACAACAGGTCGAAGAAGCTAAACAGACCGTACCATCAGAGGTCGCATTAAAAAGCAATAGGTAGACAGCGAATTCTCACTGTCTGCCTATACCGCTCACACTTCGCCACAGTCCCTGTGACACTATACTTGAACTTTCAGCCATTTAAAGCTATTTACTTCGCCGTTTCGAGCTGATTGCAAAGCTTCCGAAGCACCTCTGTGCGCCACATAAATCTCATCTTGCTTCGCCTTAACTTCCCCTTAAAGCTGCCGTGATCGAGGACCCCATGCCAGCGGACCGCCGGATCATTGACACAGAGCTGTTTTCCTGCAGTCTGCCGCGGCAATATGAGGATGTGATTTTATAAAGACTCTGCTGATCTTTACCGCAAATCCTAGGGCCTGTAAAACTCGCATTCCAACTTCCTGAAATCCTCAGCATTCCAGGTTAATACGGATAACGCCGGGCTTCTTGACCTCTCAGCCAAGTAAACATCTACCAAATCGACATTTACCCTACGGAAACGGGCCAGCACACGCTGCACTAAGCCGTCCTCTTCAAGTTCAACTCCATCAGCTTCGATAAAGTCCTCAAATACTCCCAATATCATCTTTTTGTCAAAGTTATATATCTTGCGCAGGACCCAGTAAGCTTCAACTAATACAATCGATAAAACGTGAAGAATCAAGTTAGACTGTTTCTCAACAGCAGAGACCTGCACCTAAAAAAAGCAGGGCCACCCGTTTGGCGGCCCCTGCTTTATGCGGTAGGAGTTAAAACACATTTATCTTTGGTCACTGATACTGGCATCGCTGTTGTTCGCAGCCAGGTCAGCTAAGGGATCATAAGGAGGACCGGCGATCGTACCAACCAGCAAGGCTATATCCACTGCATTTTCCGGGCTGCCCCATGAGTTACCCGATAAAACGACAACTGCTCTGTCCACAACAAATCCACGGGTATTATACACCACATTATCGATGATATACCCTGTCGTATTGGGATTCAAATAAGCCGGCTGTCTCAGAAAATAGAAAATATTATTTTGAACCGTCAAATTCTGCATATTATTTGCTTGCGTCACGAATCCGCGATTTACAACCCAGGTATCTGACGGCCCCGCTTGAGGCGGTCCATAAAAATAGTTGTTTATAAGCTTATGATTGCTTCCTCCAAGTTGAATAAATGGAACCGCATACGGATTATCGCTGGTAATCGTCAAGCCATCTATGGTCACTCCACTACCCGTGACAGCGAAGGGAATTACCGCGGCCTGAAGTTCAATCAGCGTATTAGGGTACCCTTTCAGGGTTACTCCTGCTTTATTCACCGATATTGTCGCTGTAATCGGATAAGTCCCGCCCAGAATATGAACGGTTCCTGTCGGTGATACTGCTGTGACGCCCTGTTGTATCGTTCCAAATGGACTGGCCTGTGTGCCGTCCCCGCCGACTGCCCCAACTTGCACATAGACTGCAAATGGATTAGGCTCGAATGTGCCGGTAGCACCGGTTTCACCGGTTGCTCCGGTCGGTCCGGTAGGGCCAGTTTCGCCTGTTGCTCCAGTCGGTCCGGTGGGGCCGGTTTCGCCTGTTGCTCCAGTCGGTCCGGTGGGGCCAGTTTCGCCTGTTGCACCTGTCGGCCCGGTTTCGCCAGTCGGCCCCGTAGGACCACCGGATTCCCCCGCAGGTCCAGTTGCACCCGTTGCGCCAGTAGGACCGGTAGGACCGCCAGGTTCTCCGGCGGGGCCAGTCGCGCCTGTTGCTCCTGTTTCTCCTGCTGGACCGGTCGCTCCTGTTTCTCCTGCTGAACCTGTCGCGCCGGTTACTCCCGTTTCTCCCGCTGGACCTGTGGCACCGGTCGCTCCTGTTT
>JAEZFH010000479.1 GCA_023437885.1 Bacillota bacterium
AATATGAGGAGGCCATTCAGGGACGGAATATCCTGCATCAGATAAAACTTTTTTCAGATTATTAAACTGCATATCTTTTTCTTCGTTAAATCTTGCCAACACAACATAGTTGCTCATTGCCTACCCCTTCCTTTAAACTATTTATTTTTCATTTGAGATGATTTTCACAAACGAGCAAATATAAACGATCTGTATTACTTTAATACTGTTGATTCGCCCGTGTAAACAATTGCAAACAATTTTGATTGGTAGTATTATACATTGGATATTCATTCAAAATCAATATCTTTATTTAACAAAACCAGATTTAACACAGAGTACAGATAATTGAGGGGTAGTGTTATAATGCATCCGTACAAATATATTCTATTTCACCAGTATATAACAGGTGTGAAAAAACGTTGACAATGTCTGGGATTTGAGATAAAATATTGAGTGATGGAAATTCTGCAGGTCCAGAGGCAAACGGTTTGGCAGAGTGGAAGATTATGTATATAAAAGATCATAATTGAATCAAATGCAGGGTTTGAAAGGAGATGTTAGATATGAGAAGAGAATATAATGAGGTGACAATAATCTAACTGAATATGGCAAGGTACGCAATTAATCAATATCATGTGAATGTGACCTTGCACCTTCTTCGAGCAACCTGAAATCGTGTAATAAGTTAAAATAGCAGCACGCCTTGGTAGCGTGCTTTTTGTATGTTCTTTTTTATTAATCCGCAGGCGAGCCGTAAACTGCGGTTTTTTATTTGATAAAGAAAGTTCTTCGTGCTTGCTTGTGAAATAATAATATAAGGTTGCTAAGGTATTAACAGACTTGATGTATATTCAAAGATAGGAAATGACAAAGAATAGTAAATGAACAAAGAAAAAGAACGAGAAAAGAACGAGAAAAGAACAGATTTAAATCAGAATAGAATGAAAGGAATTAATGAATGAATATAAAAGAGTATGGTTGGAATGAGTTTTTTGAAATTCAATGGAAAAAGAATTCAATTACCGGGATGTTTCCCGGAAGAGTGATTGCGGACTACGGTCAGATCGTTCGAGTAGTGACAGAGGAAGGGGAGCTTTCGGTTCAAAGACCAGTGAACAAGCAAGAGGAAGCAATGCTTCTGACTGTCGGGGACTGGGTTGCTCTGGAATATTCCCAGGATGCCAGGACGCATCTCATCCGTTTTGTATTAACAAGAAGGACGAAATTCTCAAGAGCCGGTGCCGGTCGTGAATTAAAGGAGCAAATTGTGGCAGCTAATGTAGACACGGTTTTTCTAATTCAGTCTCTCAACCGGGATTTTAATATGCGAAGGCTGGAGCGGTATATGATTACGGCTTGGGAAAGCGGTGCAACGCCGGTAGTTGTGCTGACAAAAGCGGATTGCTGCGACGATGTTGAAGAGAAGCTGGCTGTTGTTTATGCTGCTGCTCCCGGAGTCGAGGTTCATGCCATCAGCTGTATAACCGGGGAAGGTGTAGAAGCAGTCAGAAGCTACCTGAGGCCTGGCAAAACAGTAGCCCTGCTTGGTTCCTCCGGTGTGGGAAAATCAACGCTTTTAAATTATCTGGCCGGGAAAGAGCTTTTAAAGACGGGTGAGATTCGGGAGGATGATGATCGTGGAAGGCACACAACAACCCACAGAGAACTGGTTCTTCTGCCCGAAGGAGGCCTGGTACTGGATACACCGGGAATGCGCTCTTTATCCCTGTGGGAAGCGGATACGGGCATGGAGATGCTATTCGGAGATATTGAGGAGATGGTAAAACAGTGCCGGTTTCATGATTGTAAGCATAAGAATGAACCTGGCTGCGCAATCAGAGCCGCATTAAATAAAGGAGCCCTGGATCGAAAGCGTTGGGAGAGCTGGTTGAAGCTGCAGAAGGAGCTGGTGAACTTTGAGCACCGGAGGGAGATGAAGCAAAAGATAAAGGAAAAGCAATGGAGTAAGCAGATATCAGGAAGCAGGGACAACAGGCAGAGCGTCAAAGCAGGTATTACAAAGATGGATATGGATTAACTTAATATTTGTTTGACGGGATAGTTCGGATTTCGGTTCCAAGCCTGAGGTTTGACCTCATGACGGGGAAGAGGTCTGAGTGTGTGTCCATTCTCAGCAATCGGACGGAAGGATAATCAAAACTCGCTTTTGGTGCGATATATAAAAAGAAGAACTGCTCCGAGTATGGATGGAAGAAAGAGGGGAAATCCTGTTTCTTGGCAGGGCATAATAGGAGCAGTTCTTAATATATAAAACTTATTGTAATGATTTATTGATCTACAACTACTGTTCCGGTCAGTCCGTTAATGCCGTCTCTTGCCTTCTCCAGAAGTGTAATCAGGGCGGAGCGGTTCGGCTTGGAGGAGGCGAATTCAATCGCTGCCTGCACCTTAGGAAGCATGGAACCGGGTGCGAAATGGCCCTGGCCAATGTATTCGTTAGCTTCCTCTGTGCTGATCTTATCCAGCCATTTTACATCGGGCTTGCCGAAGTTAATTGCAACCTTCTCAACAGCAGTCAGGATGATGAATACATCGGCATCAATCTCCTGTGCGATTAAGCAGCTGGCAAAATCCTTGTCGATTACGGCTCCTACGCCCTTGAGATGATTGCCGTTGCGAACCACGGGAATACCGCCGCCGCCACCTGCAATTACAATCTCGCCTGCATTCAGAAGACTTTTCACTGTGTTAATCTCAACGATCTCCTGAGGTCTGGGAGATGCAACAACTCTCCGGTATCCTCTGCCGCTGTCTTCCACCACGGTGAAGCCCTTCTCTCGGGCTACTTCAGCCTCCTGAGCATTCATAAAATGTCCGATGGGCTTGGAGGGATGCTCAAATGCCGGGTCTGCCTCGTCCACACGCACCTGGGTGATTACTGTTGCTACGGATTTCTGAATTCCGCGGTTAAGCAATTCTTCCTTCAAAGCATTCTGCAAATCATAGCCGATATATGCCTGACTCATAGCAACGCATACGGATAGAGGAGTAAAGGTAGGATGCTCCGGATTCTGGCGGCCATATTCCGCCATTGCCTGATTGATCATACCGACCTGAGGACCGTTACCATGGGAGACTACCACCTCGTGTCCTTCTTCAATCAGGTCTGCAATAGCCTTGGAGGTCTTTTGTACGGCGATCATCTGCTCGGGCAGATTGTTGCCGAGTGCATTGCCTCCTAATGCGATAACAATTCGTTTTTTCATAGTGCCCCCTGTTATGGCGCTTTACGCCACTCTATTTAGACAAGCGGTTTTGCTTGTCGTTGTTTACATAAGACAAGTGATCTGCCGTTCGTCGTTCTTTGAGAATTTATTGTTTGATCAGAGAAAGGAAGACTATGTCTTCCTTTCTCTGTGCAGGACTAATCAAAGGATTAATCAAACTTTCTATTTACGGAACGCTCCTCCAGGCCCTTTAATACTGCCTGAGGATCTGAGAACTTGCTTAAGAACATCATAGCTGCGATAACATACGGCTTATAGCTTGCTTCCTTGTATAAAGGATTGCGGTAACGGTCGAATACGGAAGCATCAACCTCGCCTTCCTTGCAGCTTACGCCGGTGATGTCTGCAGGCAGACAATGCATGTAAAGAGCCTTGCCTTCCTTGGTGAGCTTCATCATCTCTTCGGTGCATGCCCAATCCTTATGCTGTGCGTTCTGAGCCAATAATTCCTTCTCCAGAGCCTTGATGCCGTCGAAATCGCCCTTACCGTACAGGTCGGTACGCTTCTCCATAGCCTTGAACGGAGCCCAGCTCTTAGGATATACGATATCAGCATCCTTGAAAGCTTCTGCCATGTTGTTAGTCTTGGTGAAGGAACCGCCGGATTCAGCAGCATTCTTTCTTGCTACTTCCTCTACCTCTTCCATAACCTCATAGCCTTCGGGATGAGCAAGTACAACTTCCATTCCCATACGTGTCATCAGGCCGATGATACCCTGAGGAACAGAGAGGGGCTTTCCATAAGAAGGAGAGTAAGCCCAGGACATAGCGATCTTCTTGCCCTTCAGATTCTCAACTCCGCCGAATTCATGAATGATGTGAAGCATATCAGCCATGGACTGGGTAGGATGATCGATATCGCACTGAAGGTTAACCAGAGTAGGTCTCTGCTCAAGAATTCCGTCCTCGTTACCGGCCTTAACAGCCTCGGATACTTCACGCATGTAAGTGTTGCCCTTGCCGATATACATGTCATCACGAATACCAATTACATCTGCCATGAAGGATACCATGTTAGCGGTCTCACGTACGGTTTCGCCGTGAGCGATCTGGGAC
>JAEZFH010000159.1 GCA_023437885.1 Bacillota bacterium
TTACCGCATCTTCTCCCATGTCTGCCGCCCGGCACAGCCACCCCCAGGGATTATCTATGAAAATTATATTACCAAGGCTTTGGATTACATCCACAACAATTATACCTATGATATCCGTATTACGGACATTGCAAAATTCCTTTGCATCGACCGCACTTACCTCTATAAAATGTTTATCAATGCCACCGCTCTGTCTCCGCAGGAATATCTGATCCAATACCGCATCCAAATCGCCCGGCGGCTGCTCCTGGAATCCGATTTATCCGTGTCCGAAATAGCATATTCCTGTGGTTTTAGGGACGCTTCCTCCTTCAACAAACACTTTAAGAAACACCTTCAGATTACGCCCTTAAAATATCGGAACAATAACCTGATTAACCGGGGACCCCTGCAATGATGCAGCCCGAAACCAAATACAGTTCTGGGTCCGGATAGGATCAGTCAAAATTCATATTTCCTATATACAGCTCCTGAAAATCCTCTTCATTGGACAAATGAACCTCCCGGGCATTCTCTATGATACCTGCAAGCCGTCTGCGGAATTCAGGATCAGCTGCATATTTTACCGCCCCGGCCAGAGAACTGTTGCCGACGGTAATAATTTTATCCTTTAATTCCTCCGGCAACAATCCGATATGAACAGCCTTGGGAATATCCAGTACAAAACCAAAGCCCCCAGCCAGATATACCTTCTCAACCTGCTCCCAGCTTACCCCATAATTCCTTAACAGCAGCTCAATCCCTGCCCGGATTGCAGCCTTGGCAAGCTGAAGCTCTCTCACATCCTTCTGGGTAAAATTCAGCTTCCCCTGAGAATCCTGATAGAGCGGATACCCTTCCTGGAAATATTCCTCGCTTAACAACCCCGTTTCGTCCATGCCTCCGGTACGCAGCAGCTCGGAGCACAGCTCCACAACACCGGTTCCGCAGATTCCCACCGGTTTACCGCTGCCAATGGTCTCGATGCCTGGCTTTGTCCCCCCCAGCTGAACCCGGCTGATTGCTCCGGGAATGCTTCCCAGGCCAATGGAGATATTTCCGCCTTCAAAAGCCGGACCTGCAGCAGTGGAAGACACATACAGCTTCTCTTTGTTGCCGATTGCCAGTTCCCCGTTGGTGCCCAGGTCAATCAGCAGGCAAACCTCCTCCGTCCGGTCAAAGTCACAGATGCCAAGCCCCGCCACAATATCTCCTCCGACAAAGACAGAGATTCCCGGCAGGATGGATACCGGAACCCGGCCCAGCTCTTCCAGAAGCTTTCGCTCCGATTCATCGTTACCGGAAGCGTCCGGCTCCTTCCGGTCTTCTTCTGCGAACAGTTCCTGAAAGCAGGAAGCAATCGGGCCAACCGTAACCGGAGTAAACGGATATACCCCCAATCCATCGCAGGAATAGCCCATCAGCAGATGGATCATCGTGGTATTACCGGCAATTGCAATTTGTTCTACTCCGTTTCCTTCGGGAGGTACTTCTTGAAGTACCCTAAGAATTAAAGTCCTCAGACTGGCACGGATAAGCTTCTTCAAATCATCCGCTTTTCCCTCCGAGGAAGCCTTCATCCTGGAGATTACATCTGCCCCATACCTTCTCTGAGGATTTACCAGAGAGGAGGCGGCAAGGATCTCTCCGCTTCTCCCCTCCATCAAATGAACTGCAAGAGTGGTTGTTCCCAAATCAATTCCGATATAATAACCGCTCGTGCTCATCCTTTTACCGGATGGAGCAGTGGTTTCCCGTCCTGCTGTTAATACTGCCATATCCGCTTCCTCGTAGACAGGAAGACTTATGGTAATATTCTCCTTCGGAAAGGCCCTGCAAGCCAGACGAAACCCATCGCTTCTCTCCGCTTTGGACAATATCCGCATATCTGCCATACTCTCCTTAAGCTCCCCTGCGAGTACCTGAATCTTACACTTGCCGCAGGTACCCTGGCCTCCGCAATCACAGCGGTGGCGGATCCCCTGCCGAAGCATTGCCTCCAGAAGCTTCTCTCCGTCCATACATTCTGTCGTAACCTGCTTGTTATTTTGTAATACTGTAATCTGATACCGCTCTTCCATCGGCTCCTACCTCATCTATTCTCATCATTCACAAACAGTCTTATCTCCTACTCTATTCCATCATTATATACCAATAATACTGCAATATCTATAGGGCGGCTTACCGCCGCATAAATTATCTGCTGTTATGCTGAAACATCGTAGTATCGTCAGGAATACATAAATTAATGCAATAAAAAATGTGCTGCAAAACTGCAACACATTCCAAGTAGCGAAGGACGGATTTGAACCGCCGACACTGCGGGTATGAACCGCATGCTCTCGCCAACTGAGCTACTTCGCCGTATAAAACATAGAAATGGGACCTATAGGGCTCGAACCTATGACCCTCTGCTTGTAAGGCAGATGCTCTCCCAGCTGAGCTAAGATCCCCTTTCAAAAAGTACTTTTTCATTATATTCATTTTATGTAGCTTTGTCAATAGTACAATTATTAATTTTATTAATTTCATAAAAAATTCGAACATTAAAAGAAGGCTCGATCAATGTCATTTCAGAAATGTCCTGCATACTGTCCTCTCACTATAAGCACAGCATGCAGACCTTCGCTTCCCGGCAGTATTCTCCGGTCCGGCTTACCGCAGAAAAGCCTTGTTAACTCTGTTATCTCAGCAGCCCTGTCAATTCCTCTTTATAAACAATGTATAATTCGTGCAGTGCCCGGGTAATGGCAACATAGAGCAGCTTCGCATCCTCGTCCCCAAAACGGTAGCTTTCCTCATCCGGATTCCACAGGATGACTGCATCGAATTCCAGTCCCTTTGTCATATGAATGGGCAGTACCATCGTTCCGTTGGAGAAGGTCATATTCTCCACCTCTTCCTCCAGATGCTCGATTTTAAGATAGGGGCTCAGAAGCTTTTTTACCCTCATTGTCTCCTCCACGGTTCTGCAGATAATTGCAATTGTATCGTAACCGGAGTCCCGGATATTCTGAACCAAGGCAGTTGTTTCTTCTACCAGCCGCTTCTCAGATCCGGTCTTAATAAGAGCCACCTCCCTGCCATGACGGATGATCGGCTCAATGTCATAGGTCTTGAAGGAGCATTTTCGAAGAACCTTGCTTGCGAACTCCGAGATTTCCACCGTATTGCGATAGCTTTTTGCCAGTACATAAAACCTGTCCTTCTCCTGGGAAAATACCTTCTGCTTCAGTATCTCCCAGTCATTCATTCCGGTATCATAGTAAATGTTCTGTGATACATCCCCCATGATTGTATAAGTACAATTCTTAAACAACTGCTTAAATATCTGAAAGAGCATCACACCAAAGTCCTGCGCCTCATCGATTACGATATGGCTTACATATTCATAGTCCTTCGTCATCTTAATGCGTCTCTTGATATAATTAAGCATGGCAAGATCATAGATATCCAGATGCTTTTGCTCCAGTTCCCGGAGCAGCAGGCCGGTAATCTCCTCTTTTTCCACCTGGATCCCCTGTTCCAGATACTTCCTGCGGTCACTTTGCAGCGTATTTAGAAAGCTCAGATAGATTCCCATCAGATCGGGCTTTTTGCTGCGGCTGCCAAAATAATTCTTGTATTTGCTAATCTCCGCACGAAGCTCTTCCTTGTTCATCTCCGTCTCCTCCCCAAGGGATTTGATCTTATAGGTAAGGCGCTTGTTCAGGAGATCCATCTTTTCATGAAGGGGCATCTCCTCAAAGAAATTCAGAAAATACAGAATTTCTTCCCTGGAATATAAAACCCGTTGATCCAGCGCTACTGTCTCCGTCGTAATGGTATCAATCTCGTACTGCTTCATATATGCCATCAGAGCCTGTATGAAATGAATGGAGCCCTTAAACCGTTTCAGTCCGGAGGCCTCCCGGGAGGACAGCTTTTTGTCCAGCTTCAGAAAGCTGTCTGTCAGGGTGTATTTTCCTTTCTTATAATCAAAATCCTTATCCAATAAGGAGATCAAAAATTCCTCCATCGTCATCTGGTTTACATTGTAAACATCCAAATTCGGTAAAACACCTGTGATATAGTTCAGCAGCATCTTATTGCTGCCAATAATAAAGAATTCATCCGGACGGAATTTTTCCTTATAATTATAGAGAATATAGGAGATGCGGTGCATCGCTACCGTCGTCTTACCGCTTCCTGCTACTCCCTGTACGATTACACTATGCCAGGGGGTATCACGGATAATCTCATTCTGCTCCTTCTGGATCGTGGCAATGATTTCCCCCAAAACCACCTCCTTGTTCTTACTGAGATACTTTGTCAAAAACTCATCATTGGCAACCACATCCGAGTCATAAAAGTCAATCAGTCTGCTGTTCTCAATCTCATAGGTTCTCTTTAAGAACAAATCGATTTCAATTCTTTCTCCTACCGGCGTGGGATAAGAGCTTTTTCCGATATCATTTTCATAATATACACTGCAAATCGGTGCACGCCAGTCGATAATCATATTTTGGACAATACTCCTAGATTTATCTGGATCATTCCTTAGGAATATACCGGATTTATCCGGATCATTCCTTATTCCGTTCTTGCCCAGGTACAGGCTGTAGCTGCTCTTGTCTCCGATTTCCCTGTAGTCGATCCGTCCGAAATACGGCTTTTTCAGTGCCAGCATATTCTTCTTCAGGGTCCGTTCCACCTGCGATTTCATATCCAGTCCGATTACCAGGTCATTGTGCAGCTCCGGATTACTCGAACGGTAGTTATCGTACAACTCCTTCGTCTCATCACTGAGCGCTTTGTATTCCTGCATATATTTATCAATATTATCCTGTATCACCCGGATGCATTGCTCCAGGTGCTGCTCCTCCAGCCTTCGTTCCAGGCCGGAGGATGTATCGGTGTTCGTTCCGGCTAAATTTTCCTGTCCTTCTCTTGCTTCCTGCATAATTTCCTCCTTGATGACGCCTTGCGGCATTTCAATGATCCGTTATTGATGTCTCTAATCAAATGGTTTAATCTAATCTTACTAGCAAAAAAAAATTTTACTAGACTTTTTCTTTCAAATGTGGTAAGCTATATAATGAAGTATACCTATTGGGTCACCGGAAGCTGTCAGAATATTCTGACAGCTTCTTTTTGTTCCCTGACAGCAGGAAACTCCTCAATGCTTTCCCCTGCCTATCTGCTCAAAGTACAGCTTCTTACGATCCGGTTGATTTATAATGCTTTACTCCAAACCTCCATAGCAGGAGGCAGGGAACAAGGAACAGGCACCCGGCCAGCGGCAAAAAGAGAAAGCCCCAGTTCCTTGTCCTTCCGGTCAGATATAGGAAGGGATAATACTGAAACAGAGTATAGGGCACGATATAGGTACAGAAGCGAAGCACTCTTTTTCCGTAAATATCAATGGGATATTTCCCGTATTCCCTTGCTCCATCCGTAAGGACATTAATAAATTCCAATCCCTCCAATGTGAAGAAGCAGATACTGGCATAAACAATAAACAGGCAGCCAAAAATCACAGTACCTCCCCCGATCATCAGCAGCAATGTAATTGTTTTCGTTATATCCCAGCGGATATGGGAACCAATGATCCCATATCCCAGCATCAGAACAGCCTGAAGCATGCGTCCGAAGCGGGTAAACTCAATCTTTCCTGAGATCACCAGTAGGATTATACTTCTGGGTCTTAACAGTATCCGGTCAAATTCTCCATTCCCAATCGTTCCGGCAAACAAATCAAAGCCTCTCATGAATACCTCTGCCAGGGAATAACTCATCAGCACGATGGAAAAGCACAGCAGCACCTCACTGAGGGTATAACCCCGAACCTCATGAAAACGGTCAAACATAAATAATATTCCTAAAAACACGTTAAAGGAGACCAAAAACTGTCCTGCAGTAGTCAGTAAAAAGGACAGTTTATATTGCATTGCCGCCTTTAGGTGTACTTCAAAAAATTTCATATAGAGTTTCACAATAACCTCCTCACAGTTTTTAATCCATATCATCCACCCTGTACTACAACTCTCCTTAAAGCGGCCCTTGTGAGCACTTTCCCCAGGCATATTAAGACTATGACCCAGAACAGCTGCAAGCCTGCCCGGAATAGAATCTCTTTTCCGGCAATGTCTCCGGAATACACCCGGAGCGGCACATTCTGCATGGATGCGAACGGCAGCAGCTCTACTGCCTGTCTTATCCCATCCGGCAAAAATGGCAAAGGCAGCACTGCTCCTGCAAAGAATTCCACCAGTGAAATCGACACCAGCCTGATTCCGACCGGTGAGACAGTATAAAAGGTTGCGATATAGACCAGCATTCCAAAAGCAACAACCACAAGGAAGCCCAGCATTGTGGTAACCAAAAACCATATCGCGGCTGTAAAACCTGCCGGAGGTATTAGCCCGTAGGGCTTTGGCAGGAATGCAGCAAAGAATAGGATTGGAAAGCAACGCAATACTGCTTTGGATAAACGGTTTGCCATACTCCTGAAGAACCACATCTGGTACAGCCCCATCGGCCGGCACAGCTCATATGCAATCTGGCCCTCAGTGATCATCTGAAAGATATCATTTTCAAAAAACCAGCCCATAAACAGGGCGATCAATGCCTGCTGCAGCCACAGATACGAGGACAGAGCCTGAAAGGACATCGGAAAGGAAGATGGGTTCACCTCATAAAATGCCTTGTAGAGCAGCAAGCCCATCATACCCCATGCGAACTGCGTTACAATACCCGCCGCTGCTGCCGCCCTATATTGAAGCCCTGCAATAAATCTCATACGGAACAGGGAGGAATACTTCCTGAACGGATTATTTCTATCATTCTCTATTTTCAAATCATCAACTCCCTTCGTTCACTTTACAATATCTCATGAACATGAAACTGTGTTCATGATCTCGTTAACATAATATTCGCAAGATGTGCCACTCGTTGTTATACCTAAGACGAACGTTGTCATTGCTAAACATAAGATGAGCGCATGCATAAATACCCCGGGAAATCTACAATACCCAGAATGTGGTTAACAAAAGAACGCCCGCAGATGGCTACCTGGAGCAGCTTCCCGAGCCGAAAGAGAAAAAACATACAAAGCTGTTCCTGCTTTTGGGCATGGTAATTTCCCCCTCTTCCAGCAAAGAGCGGGTATCTTAGATGATAATTAGATCTGATACTGATGATACAGCTTAGCTACTACTTCATCAGTGGAGGGACCGTCCACGGAGATATCCTTGACCTCAACCTGCGACGAAATCCAGGAAATGGCGTCGGATACGCTCAGCTTCGATAAATCGATATCGAACACCTCCAACTGATTCCTTGCGGAGACCTGCTGTAACCCCTCACATAATGCTATGGCTCCTCCTCCATGCTCTACCGTTAAGCGCTTCGAGGTGGAGAATTGCTTGCGGATCTCCTCCAGACTGCCATCCATAAGAATTTTGCCCCGGCCGACAAGAATAATCCGCTTCGTCAGCGTCTCAATATCCTGCATATCATGGGTGGTAAGTATCACCGTTGTCCCATGGGTCCGGTTACGCTCCAGAATGAAGTCTCTTACGGCAATCTTCGATACCGCATCCAGCCCGATGGTCGGCTCGTCCAGGAATAATATTCTGGGGCTGTGCAATAAGGAAGCGGCGACTTCACACCGCATCCTCTGACCCAGGGAAAGCTGTCTTGCCGGAGTCCTGATGATTTCCTCCAGATTCAGCAGAGTAACCAGCTCCTCCAGATTGGTATGATAGGTTTGTGTTGGAATTTTGTAAATATCCCGCAGTAATTCGAAGGAATCGATTACAGGCACATCCCACCATAGCTGGGACCGTTGTCCGAAGACAACTCCGATTTCTTTTACATGCGCTGTTCTGTCTTTCCAGGGAACTCTGTTATTAATGATGCACCTGCCGCCATCCGGTGTTAAAATACCGCTTAACACCTTGATGGTACTGCTTTTTCCTGCACCATTGGGACCGATATACCCGACCATTTCCCCATCCTCTATAGAGAAGGAGATGTCATCGAGTGCTTTGATGCATTCGTACTGCTTATGAAATAAAGCCTTGAATGCTTCCGAGAATCCGGCACCTCGCCGGCTGACCTTAAAGGTCTTAGAGATGTGTTCCACTTTGATCATAATGTTCCTCCTGGTAGTAATATTTTTGCAAATATCTTGCCAAGCGACGGCATACCTTCCGGTACACTTTTTTCCTTGGATTTTGCCAAGAAAACCCGTGGTAAATATTTTATTTCGACGAAAGTATATAATAGCACTCTCCCAGGATAATGTCAACCAAAAACCACATTTTAACAGGTATATGCTGCAGAGTGAACTGTAATGTATACGCTATTTCATTGCTTGCTTGAAGCGGTGTAAATGTTTTGTTAAGATTTGTCTTAATCGATTGACCGCATCGGTCGACAGTGCTATACTTCACTCATAAACCGAATCGGTCAATGACACAAGCTGTTTATTTGAAACGGAGATGAAACATGGAAAGTTTTTTTAATTTATCAGATGAAAAACAAACGGCAATTATAGATGCCGCAATGGCGGCCTTTGGAGCAACCGGCTATAAAAAGACTTCCATCAGCGACATAGCGGGGGCTGCGGGAATTTCCAAGGCCATGGTTTTTCATTATTTCGGGACAAAGAAGGGATTATATCTTTATCTAATTGATTATGGCATAAAATTGATTACAAACGAAATTGAGCAAAGGTTTGATAGGACAATTACGGATTTCTTTGACCGGATTTTACAAGCCAGCGAAATCAAGGTCGCTATCCTGCAAAAGCATCCGTCAGCACTTTTCTTCATGACCGCCGTATTTTATGAGACGAATGAAGAAGTGGCAGAGGATATTCATGAAACTCTGAAAAAAGGAGATGATTACAGAGACCACATTGCATTTGACGGAATGGATACTTCCAAATTCAAAGAAGGAGTTGATGCTAAGCTGATTATGAAAATGCTGTACTGGATGGCAGAGGGTTACATGGATTCTGTCAAAGGTCAGAGGGATTTTAATATTGATACATTTTTCAAGGACTTCAAGGATAGCTTACACATGATGAAAGCTAACTTTTATAAGGATGAATATCTTCATTAGTTAAAATGCGGATAGTACAATATAACTCAATGATTCCATGGGAGGAAACAGTTATGAATGTAGTTGAGATTAAACATTTAACAAAGAATTATCACAAGTCGAGAGGCGTTATCGATGTAAATCTGGAAATTGAGCAGGGTGAGGTATTCGGTTTCATCGGACCGAACGGAGCCGGTAAATCCACCACAATCAGGACCTTACTCGGGCTCATTTATCCTACCAGCGGTACTGCTACCATCTTTGGCAAAAGCTGCACCGATTATCCTGAGGTAAGAAAAGAAGTAGGCTATCTGCCTTCCGAGGTGTTTTACTATGATAATATGAGAGTAATGGATCTGTTGAAATATTCGGCAAGCTTCTATAAGAAGGATTGTACCAAGAGAATTCAGGAGCTCGCCGAAGTAATGGATCTGAATCTGAAGAAGAAAATTGACGAGTTATCCTTTGGTAACAAGAAAAAAGTTGGTATCGTACAGGGTCTGCTTCATGATCCAAAGCTGATTATCCTGGATGAGCCCACCAGCGGGCTTGATCCGTTAATGCAGCAGAAGTTTTTTGACCTGATCGCGCAGGAGAATAAAAAAGGGGCTACCGTCTTCTTTTCCTCCCATATTCTCAGTGAGGTTCAAAAAATGTGCAGCCGCGTAGCCTTTATCAAGGAAGGAAAAATTATTAAGTTAGAGAAAATGAGCACTTTGCAGGAAAACAGTTATAAAAAGTTCAGTCTGGAAGGCAAGAATGCTATCCCCGCGCAGCTGTTGGACATTAAGGGGATTAGTAAGGCAGAGGTAAAGGGCAATACTGCGAACTTCATCTTCAAGGGCAATATTAATACTGTTATGAAAAAGCTTTCTGAAATAGAGCTTCGGAATATCTCCATTGAAGAACCTGATTTGGAAGAAATCTTTATGCATTATTATTCCAAAGAACAGGAGGCATAAAATGAATATATATCTTTATGAGCTGAAAGCTCTAAGAAAATCCATGCTTGTCTGGGCAATCTCCATGGCGTCCCTGTCAGCGCTTTATTTGGGATTATTCAACAGCGTGGCAAAGGATGCGGATGCTTTTCGGAGTCTGCTTGCCAATTACCCGGAGAGCGTCCGGGCAATCCTTAATATAAACCTGGATTATATCTCCTCACTGGTTGGATTCTATTCTCTTGTCTTTAGTTTTATTTTGATTTGCGGAAGTATCCAGGCGATGCAATTAGGTGTTTCTGTCCTATCAAAGGAATCCAGAGAGCGGACCGCGGATTTTCTGCTGGTGAAGCCGGTGTCGCGGGGGGCGATTGTTACCGCCAAGATCCTTGCTGCATTCACTGTACTTATCATCACGGATGCAATCTTCCTTGCAATAACATTAATACTGGCCAATATTGTCACCTCCGGTGATTATGATTTTAGTGTATTTCTTCTCATCAACCTTTCCATGTTTTTTATTCAGATAATCTTTTTAGGAATTGGATTACTTGTATCCATGTTCTTTAAAAAGATTAGAAATGTCCTTCCTGTTACCTTTGGTTTCGTATTCGGCCTTTATCTGATCGGAGCCTTGTTTGCTACGAATAAGGAGGATGAGGCGTTACGCTTTATCTCACCCTTCCGGTATTTTGATATTGGTTATATTATCAGTAATTCAAGCTATGAGGCACCCTATGTCATTCTTAGTGCAATCATCGTCGTCTTATGCGTAGCTGCCACCTATATCATTTATAGAAAAAAGGACATTCATGCGGTAAGCTGACAGAGATTAAACAACGAGCGGCTTGCTCTGCGAGCCACTCTTATGTTCAACAACGAGCAGCACACTCTGTAAGCTACTCTTATGTTCAACAACAAGCAGCACACTCTGTAAGCCACTCTTATGTTCTACAACGACAAGCGGCAAGCCGCTCGTCTTATATTCAATTATATGCCTGCGCCTTAAGAGCCCGGGCAATGAAAGGAATGAAGATAACTATGAATATTTTCATCAGGGAACTGAAAGCCCATAGAAAGGCTCTGATTATATGGAGTGTCTGCATGGCCCTTCTAATTTTGAGCGGCATGGGAAAATACACGGCTTATTCTGCCGGCGGTACCGATGTCGACGTATTTAGTGAGTTGCCAAAATCACTGAAGGCGGCACTCGGAATGGGCACACTGGATGTTACAACCATGAGCGGATACTTTGCCATGCTTTTCATCTATATTGAATTAATAACCGCTATCCATGCGGTAATATTGGGAAACGGAATCATTGCAAAGGAGGAGCAGGATAAGACAGCAGAATTCTTAATGACCAAGCCGGTCTCCCGCCGTACTGTGATCACCTCAAAGTTGCAGGCTGCCCTTGTTAATGTTATCATAATTAATTTAGTGACGCTCCTCTCATCCCTGCCCATGGTATCCGCCTATAACAAAGGAGCGGATATCTCCGGAGAGATTATAAGCTTCATGCTCAGTATGTTATTTGTCCAGCTGATCTTTATGGCACTGGGTGCTATGCTGGCGTCCGTGATCAAACAGCCGAAGGCTTCCGGCTCCGTCGGAACCGGTATCTTAGTTGCAGGATATGTTATTGCCAGAGTGACTGATTTTACTGACAAAGCAAAAATATTAAATATTTTGTCTCCCTTCAAGTACTTTGATTTATCCCGGATTGTAGCCGGAGATGGTTTAAACCCTGTTATCATACTTCTTTCACTGCTACTTACCGCTGCATTGGCAGCCGGATCTTACTTCTGTTATATCAGACGGGATTTAAAGGTTTAGGATGTATAGAAAAAGCCAGACTGGGAGGCACTGGTCATAGTTGACCAGCCGACCTCCCCAGTCTGGCTTTTTTTGCTGGTAAATCTCTTTTGCACTATTTCGGAGCAGACTATATATTATTTTTTTGAAGCATCATGTCCAAAATAATATAATCCGTTTCTTTCATCCCCTGATTTCCAAGTTTTCCGAGATTTTTAATCGATTGTTCTATAGAATCCGTTACAATACCATCCTTGCCGGAAACCTCCACATTATCGAGGGCCAATAATGCACACTGCATAGCACTATTAACTGAAGTGGCTATTTTCAACGCACAGCCAGGCTTTGCTCCATCACAGATTAAACCGGAGATGTCTGCAATCATGTTTTTAACAGCATATTCTATGTTACAATATGCTCCCCCAAGCAGATATACAACACCGCAGGAAGCACCTATGGAGGCGGCAATTGCGCATCCGCACAGAGCAGATAATTTTCCAATATACGTTTTAATATGTATGGTAATCAGTTCACTAAGAGCAAGTGCCCGCAGTATCTCTTCCCGATCTTTTTTCATTACCTCTCCCACTGCAATAACCGGAAGAGAAGCTGTTAATCCCTGATTTCCGCTACCTGTTGTTGCCATAACGGGTAACGAGCTTCCTGCCATTCTAGCATCTACCGCCGCAGATGTCAGTGCAGCCGCATATGCAAAGCCGTCCTTTACCTCTCCTGCTTTCTTAATGTTATTATACAAATGCTTTCCCACAGACATCCCATAACAATTACTAAGCCCTTCCTTCGCAATCTGCAGGTTCATTTCAATGGTATCGTTTAGGAATTCAAGCTCATTTATATCGACCTGTTGTATGAATCGGAAAATTCTGCTTGCAGTTAAGGCCTGCTCCTCTTTTTCCTGTTCAAAATCGTTTGTCTTCTTTGTTTCTTTATTAAACAGAATATAATCATTGTAACAGATACTATGAATGTCTGCATGGGAATGTTTAATTACGGTAGATGCAGAATCTTTTCCGTTTTTACATATTGCCTCTATATACAGGCGTTCCTCTGTTTTTTTCAGAGATACCTTAATTCGCCTTTCATCCAGCATTTTCTGCGCTTTTTCTATATCATCTGAAGTAATATCACGCAGAACCTCCAGCATATAATCAAAACGGCCTGCAACTGCACCTAACGCTGCTGCTATCTCGATGCCAACCAATTTTGTTCCGGGGATTCCGACACTCATAGCATTCTTTAATACATTTCGACTTACCTTAAGCTCGATTTCCTCCACCGGTTTTTTTAATATTTCCGCTGATTTTGCTGCTGCAAGTGCAATCGCACTGGGTTCTGTGCAGCCCAGAGCCGGATGTATTTCTTTTTTCATTCTTTCTATATAATTTTCCATTCCTGTTATCCTCTTAAATATTGCGGTTATAGTATGTATCGATTATCTCTTGTGTGATAAGAGCACCATAACATCCCAGCCCTGTCGTTGAATAACCGGCAAAAATATTACCAAGCCTCAAACAGTCTTCCATGGGATACTCCTTAATCAAACCATAAATAATTCCTGTCACAAAATTATCTCCGGCACCTGTCGTATCAATACTGTTAAACTCTTCTATAGCAGGAATATACTTAATTCCATGATCATAATACATGCAGCCCTTTTTACCGGTAGTAATGACTGGCGTCTCCGTATAATCCTTCAATACGCAAAGAGCCTCCTCCAATGTTTCCTTCCCTGTCAGTTTTAATGCCTCTTTGTCATTTGGCGAAAAAACGGTTACATATTGTAAGAGCTTTTTGAGGTTATCGGCGTTCAGCACATCGTCATTCCAGCTAACATCAAAAACAATTTTTTTACCTTCCTGATATAGCCTCTTTAATACATTTTCATGTCCGATCGGAACTGAAACTACACGAGCGTCCTTCAGAAAGTTATATACCGCCTCATCCGGTAGCTGTGCTTCATTGATAAACTTATTAAATGATACAAAGCTTCTGTCAGATTCCAGAGAGAACACACTGGTTACAACAACCGGCTTCTCCTTCCCGGCATAAAAGTTATCGTATCCGTCAAAACCCATTTTGTTCATTATATTTTTACAAATCCAGCCAGGTTCATCATCTGATAAAAAGGTACCCAGCTTTGTTTTTAATCCCAGATTATTTAAAATAACTGGATAGAGCATCGGTCCTCCGCCTAATTGCATGTCAAAGAGTTCTGCAAACACCTCCTCGCCGCTGTCAGGCATATGTGGAAATTCTTTAAATATAATATCCAGATTCATTTGTCCGAAGGTTTTAAAATCATACATACGTTCTTAACCCTTTCTATTTCATTGTGGTTGTCTTTTCAATGGTGAAAAATCCCTAATATAATCCGAATATTTTTCAAAAAATATGTCAGCCAATTTACCTGCAATCTCTAAATCATTTACTAAAGGATGCATATACAGCCCCTTTACAGCTGCGTCTTTATCCCCTTCCAATATTGCCTTAATGGTACAACGTTCATAATATTTAACTCGCTTCATCTGCAGCAGTTGAAACTCATCAATCATGCCTGGTTTCACCGGACGAACCCCATTCTTGTCAATAATGCAGGTAATCTCTACTACATCGTCTGCTGCCATTCCCTCAATTGCATCTCCATTCGGAACGGATAATATCATCTCAACACGTTCGTTGCCAGTGATTGCTCTGATGAATTTCAGAGCTACTGCAGCATAGCCCCCCTCATCCGGTTTGTTTATAAACTCGTCAATTGTCGGAGCTTTCCATATATTCGGACGGCATTCACCGCTTTCCGTTTGAAAATATGCATTTTCTCTTTTCCCATAATAGGTCATATAAAGATTGAATGCCCTCTCGAATTCCTGTTCAACATCCAGTTCTTCCAGCTTCTCTTCCAATTCCCTGTTGATTTTATAAATCAACTCACCTCTTGGATTATTCGATTTCTTTATTAAATCCAAAGACTTCTGACGATGATAATAAAAATACAAATATTCATTCATCATGCAGTTATTGTTGAGCCGGGTCATATCAGCGTCAAAAAGGCGCATTTCTGATTTGGTATATAGGCTGGGATTTTCCAAAAGTTCTTCTTGTACATTTCTTCCACGAACTCTTGCATTCTGAAACCAGGAAAAATGGTTTAATCCATAGCAATCAATACTCAAATCTCCTTCTCTCATACCCAGCAGCTCTTCAAGCTGTTTGATAAAACCACTGGGTGCATCACAAATACCATATACATTATCAAATCCCAAGCTCCGGAGTGCTTGCGTTATCATACCGCTGGGATTTGTAAAATTAAAAATCAAATGACCGGGCTTCGCAACCTCCCTTGCTAATTTACAATATTCAATCAAAACCGGTATACTCCTGATTGCCATTGCAAAACCACCTGCACCGGTAGTCTCCTGTCCAAGTACATTATGATTTAAGCATGTGCGCTCATCAAATAATCTCGCTTCATCTCCACCGACACGAAGTGTTGTAATTATGTAATCTGTATTAGAAAGCGCCTCACTGGCATCTGTTGTCAGCTCTAATTTTATGGAGGAATCCAGTTTTTTTGCAATTCCCCTTGCCAAAACTCCATACTTCATCAATTTACTTATATCATTGTCCATTAGTATAATGTGATCCACATTAATAGCTTTCGCATTCATTACTAATGATTTCGTAAGAAAAATACTTCGTGCTCCTCCTCCGCCAAGGACACATAGCTTCATAATAATCATACCTTTCTCTCTAAGTTGATGCTTGAATCATACCCTTATTGATATCAGAGGTATTTTTCTATCTCTTTTTTCAGATAATTTAATTCATCTATTACTTCCTGCTTATCCGGCCCATCCTTAACCAGGCCGTATAAGCTGTCGGCATATTCTAAAACAGCTTCAACCTTCAATGCCTTATTGCTTTTTCCACCAAATTTATAATAGTTTTCATAATAAATCTTTTGCAATGTCTTCTCCGGAAGCTCTAATCCGATACAGTTTTCTTCAAACGCAACAAATTTATCATCCGTTTCCATCACTCGCCTCAGACAGGATATCGTTTCTTTCCAATGGTCTGAATAGGTATCGCTTCCGAATAATATTTTATCAGCATTATCATTAAAAAACTTTCTCCATATCTCAAGATCCTTTGCGAAATTCTCAAACATTTCCCAGCCCGGGGTAATATCAAAATATAAGTCGGGATATCTGTTCAGCAGCTCACTGCACAGCCCGATTTGATCCGAGATAAAGAAAAAATGAGGAATACAAATATTCAAATTCGGGTGCTTCCGCAAAAAGCGAAAGGCTTCCTCATCAATTTCATATTTATGCGGATAACTTCCATCCCCATAGAAAAGACCGCTGTTC